>JAAERC010000291.1 GCA_024230695.1 Candidatus Zixiibacteriota bacterium | reverse complement strand
TGGCCTTGTGGTGATTCAATCATTCTACCATACGGAAACCTGCAAAGTGTAACATCTGTAAAATATAAGGACACCGATGGCGATCAATCCACGTTTAGCTCTGATGATTATATTGCAGCAACCGAAACAGAACCCGGTCAGATAATATTAGGTTATGGTGATGTATGGCCTACGGTTACTTTATATCCGAGTAATCCAATTGAGCTTATCTTTGTTGCGGGGTACGGTGCTGCCGGGTCTGACGTTCCAGAACCAATTAGACACGCCATTAAAATACTTATAGCCGATGCGTATGAAAACCGAGAGGATGTGCTTGTGGGTGTGATATCTTCTAACCTAAAAGCTGCTATTCACCTGATGACAAAGTATAAGTTCTACACCGAATCAGAGGTCAAAGTATGAGAGCAGGGCAGTTAAGACATACCATATCAATTCAAGAGCAAACAGACGTTGCGGATGGCATGGGCGGGTTTACAACTTCATGGGCTGACATATCCGGAATGGATGCAATACCCGCTGCAATATGGCCTTTAAGTGCAAAGGAAAGTATTGAGGCCATGAAACTTGAACTGGTTGTTTCTCATAAAATAAGGATTAGATATAGGTCAGGCATAACGGCAAAGAATAGAATATTATTCGGGAGCAGGGTTTTTGATGTTGTATCGTTGATTAATAATGATGAGAGAAATATATCATTAGATATGTTAGCTGTAGAAGATACATAAATGAAAGATAATGTAAAGATAGAATGGCATGGAAAAAAGGCACTTGTAACTATTGACTCTGCTTTGGGTCGGGTAAATAAAAGAGTAGCTCAAAACATAATGGAAGATGCAAAGCGGATATTAAAGCGTAAATCAAAGAGTCGTTCTGAAACGAGCTTACTTGAACAATTTGATGTTAGAAAAAGCAAATATAAAAGCGGTGGTTATTTGGTTTATTGTCAGGGGCCTGGTAATTGGAAACCACCTTACCGTGCAAGTTTTGTGGAGTTGGGCGGATATTCATCTGTATATGGAACATATAAAAGAAAAGGGGCAAAGAGCCTCAAGGGTATCAGTCCTGTTTATATAGAACCGAAACCATTTTTACGTCCAGCGGCGAGAAAAAATAAAAGAAAAGCACAAAGGATGTATCAAGAAGCATTGGATAGATTATGAACAGTTTATTTGCAGGTATATGGAATCATTTTAGCGCAACAACAGGGAGCGGTTTTTATAATGATGTTTCAGGCCGGATGTATTTAGGCCATGCGCCGCAAGAATCAACTTTTCCTTACTGTGTTTATTTTAGTGTGTCTGATTTTGATGAGTTAGATTTCACAGATGAACGGGAAGATTTCTTGATACAGTTTAATGTATTCAGCGAGAACAATTCTGCTACTCAGGCAGGAACGCTTTTAGAATCATTAAAGACTATGTTTGATAATTGTAGTTTGACGGTTACTAATTGGCGGCATTTAAAATTCCAGAGGAGTCTTGTCGTGCCGAATAATGACTTAACACAACAACCACCAATACACGGATATTCAATAGAATATGATGTACTTTTAGAGAAAGCGAGGAGCTAATGAAAGTTGTTTTCGGATGTTATGTACACGAATTTCGTCAGGATCATTGTAACAATCTAATAGAAGAAGTGTCAAAGCGAGGCCACGAAGCTATACTTGCAGAAGAAGGTAAAGTCTATGACGCTGATTTTATGATACAGGTAGATCAAATCTATCCCAAAGCTGCAAATAAAGGGATACTTATGAATCATGGATTAGTGAATTTTCCACAGAATGGATTTCACTACCAAGATGGATATAAAAAAGATGTTGAAGCTCATTCCGATATGATTTTTGTACCATCAAAAGAATGGTTAGATTTTTATTCCATATATGAAAAGCCGATGTTTGTTGCCGGGTATCCCAAGCTGGATAAATTGTTTAATAACCTTACACCAGATCCTGCGACGGTCGTTTTTGCACCCACGCACCATTGCAAGGAAGATGTTCATTGTAATTGGGATGTAGACGAAATTAAAAAAGTATGTAACGATCATGGGTTTAAATTTATCCATAGAGGCCATCCGGCATTTTGTGAAAATGATACATCCTTAGATGATTTATTACAACGGGCAACAATAGTTATTTCGGACTATTCGTCAGTCGGATTAGAAGCACTTGCTTTAAGAATACCAACCATTCTTATCGGTAATGAACGATGGAGAAAGAACAACCATATTTCGCACTTGGCATCTATTAATGCGGGTCAACGGGTATATGATTGGGACGAATTTAATGAGGCTCTGGACTTGGTAAAAGATCCTAAATTTAATATGAAAGCACGAATAGTGTGGTCAAACAAACTTTGTAAATACAAAGGAACATCAGCCAAGCGGATGGTTGACTTGATGGAAGGTTTTTGTGATTAAGGTATATGCCGCCGGCGTCTGGGATTTGTTCCATTACGGTCATCTAAACCTATTATTAAAAGCAAAAGCATTAGGTGACCATTTAACCGTAGGCGTTTGTGGTGATGAGCAAGCTAAAATTTACAAAGGAATGTCGCCCATTATAAATTGTGAAGATAGGGCGGCTATAATCAGCCAGATAAAATGTGTTGATAGTGTTATAAAATACACAAAACGGTATGACATAAAACAAATAGGCGATCTTGATATTGATATTATCGTACATGGTACAGATTGGGAAAATAAACTGCCGGTAGAACTTAAAAATATTCTTGAGAAATTAAACATTCAGATGAAATATATACCATACACAAAAGGAGTCTCAACATCAGCAATAAAAATATTTATAATCGACAATTATATAAAAATATTGCGTAATTTACAAAGAAGGAGCAGATAATGGAGCAAATATCAATCATAGTACCGATTATCCGACCAGATGCCGCAGAATGTTGTGTGGCGGCAATTAAGAAAAACGCAGGGTTACCTATTAATCAATATGAGATAGTCTCAGGATTAGACACACACAGGGTCGGTTGTCCGAAGATGGTGAAAAAATTAGTAAAGAAAGCTAAATACGATCTTATTATGTTTCTTGGTGACGATACGGTACCAGAAAAGGATTTTTTAAAGAATGCGCTCAAGGCAATGAACGATTTGCCAGATGGTTGGGGAGTTGTCGGGTTGCACACACAAGATAATAGAATTGAAGACGGTAATCCGTTAGCGCATTGGTTAGCTCACCGGAAAATTTTAGATTATATTCCGGGCGGTGATTTCTTTTCAATCGAGTATGCTCATTCATGGGGCGACAACGAGTTAAGAGACATTGCGGATGAGATAGGACGGTGGGTATGGGCTGAAGACTCAATGATAACTCATGTTCACCCGGTCAACAAGTCTGCATCTGATGACAAGTGGTATAAAAAAGCATATTCCGATAAGAATCAAGCAGAAGATTTTATAACATACTGCAACCGGAAACGAAACCGAATGAAAGAAAAGTA
>JAAERC010000290.1 GCA_024230695.1 Candidatus Zixiibacteriota bacterium | reverse complement strand
TTATAATAAATAGGAGTTTTAGATGAAACGTAATGGGATTATTTTAATCGCAACCCTCATTGCAATGATGTTTGCCGGACAAGTTTTCGGTCAAGACAAATTCATAGTAACAGCTTCCTCGCCAGATGCCACTGAAGGAAGCATCCCCGGCGGAGCGCCATTCTCAGTCCAAATCAACATGGATAATGATGGTACAACTGATTTGTGTGGTGCTAATTTTTCTTTTAAATTGTATAGTCCAGATGGGAGTATTACCGAAATTACTCATGTTGATGTTGGTGGTGATGCTACCTATCCAAGTGTCGAATTTATTAATGGTTTTGCAACCATGATGAATTTTCTGATTATTGCCGAGCCTGTTAATACAGATATGAACGGAACTCTTCCCGATAAAATCGCCTGGAGTTTTGCCGGCATGAATTGTTTGCCTGCCGCTCCTGAGCTTACACCATATATAAAATTCAATATTCAGATTGATGCTGGTACTGTCGCAACAGGAACATTCTGTATTGATTCACTTGATGCTGCGGGAGGCGGTAATGGTGATTGGGATTGGGTATTCCCGCCTGAACACCTACCGGTTACATTTAATGGACCATATTGCTGGTCGATCACAAATCTAACTGAAGTTACAATGACCAGTAGTGAAACCGATGTTCTCCCTACTGATTTTGCTCTTGATCAGAACTATCCAAACCCATTTAACCCAAGCACAACATTTGACTTTGCTTTGCCAAAAGCTTCTCAGGTGAACATCGAGATTTTCAATGTTCTCGGTCAGAAGGTTAAAACTTTGGCCGATGCTGAATATCCGGCAGGATTTTATTCAGTAAATTGGGACGGAATGGATGACAATGGTTCTAATGTCGCCTCAGGTATTTATTTTTATAGAATGAATACAGAAGAATTTCAGGATACAAAGAAATTAATGCTTTTGAAGTAAATTTATACTTCTAATATATGGCCCCTTGTATTATTAACAAGGGGCTTTTTATTTTATCTGCCAGTCATAAATTACCGATATTTTCTTGTGATATTTAATTGTTACCCATAAGATTTTGACTCATACTTACTTATCATCATTTTCGAGGAAAATTTATAAATATTTTATAATTGAATACTTCTGCTCTAATTGTATTGTGCTGTGTAACAGAGAGTTATAAGTGATAGAGGTCTAAGTTTTATTATTACATCAAGATTTTTAGCATATATAAATAATTAAGGTTGACTTGCAGGGTTAATTTCCTTAAGATTAGTAGTGTGTATATGTTTTCTAATTTTGTAACCCATTGATATACAGGTTGTTATATGTTAGGTATTGATGAAAATAAGTTTACGATAGGCAAAGAAGTCTATTACCCCTTCTCTGTTGAGTTACATTACTTCAGAGTCGATAAGAAATATTGGTCAATCTGCTTTGAAAGAATAAAAAGAGCCGGATTTAGGATTGTTTCGACATCAGTACCCTGGAATTTACATCAAGATAAAAACAAGGATATTGATTTTACCGGATACAATGATTCTCGGAAAGATTTGATTGTATTTTTGGAATTGGCGAGAGAATTTGGTTTCAAAGTGATTTTAAGACCGGGGCCACGGATTAATGCCCAATGGCCAAATGGTGGTCTTCCTAAATATCTCTTTAATGATATAAAAATGCTGGCACGCGATGCCAAAGGACAGGAAATCAGTCTCCCTGATGATTATGGAGTAGAATCTGGTTTTTTACCAAGTTATTTGCATCCGCATTTTTTACATTTCCTCAGAAATTATTTTAAGACATTTGTTGAAACGACCAAAAACTATATTTATCCTCGTGGCCCGGTATTTTTGGTAGAGATTGATTATGAAACGTCATTTGCAGGAAATTCCAAACCGGGTTCGGCCGATTACAATCAAGATGTTTTATCAAAATATTTCCCTGGATTTTTGGCGTCCCGCTATGAAGATATAAAAAAGCTAAATATGGCCTATCGGGAGAAAAACAGTAATTTTGAGTCTATTGATCCTCCTCGCGAATTCAATGAATTGGATATAAAAGATTTGACCAAAGTATTTGATTGGTTGCGTTTCAGGGAATTAATGCTAAAAGCTTACTTGACTACCATTGAAGAAATAATAAAATCATATACGGTTGAACCACTATTTTTCAGATCGTTATATTTTGAAAATAGTGATATGTTGCCCGCAACCGATTTGTTTTCTTCGGAAGAAGATGTCTTAATGGGCGCGAATATATTTCCGCAGGGAACATATTTTGATATTGCGCAAAAGGGTCGTTATCTGCAAGGGCAGCATAAATTTGCATGGGGTGCCTCGTTTGTTTCGGGGGTTCCTTCAACTGATACTGATTTTACGGCAAAAACCGAAGAGTATCCGGACGGACTTCGTCGCTTCTATTTGACAGCTGGTCTGGCAAGCGGTTTTAAAGGTTTTAATCATTACATGTTTGTGAACCGGGATCACTGGCAAGGTTCACCATTGGCATCTGATGGAACTATCACCAGTGGATATGAAGTTGTCAAAAAATTTAATGCCGCTATTCTTAACATTAAATTAAATGAATTAGAGCCGGTTAAGCAGGTTTGTGTTATTGGAAATAGAGACTATCAGCGAATGAGACTGCTGGATGGTACTAAACAGTTCGGATATATTGAACAGCTTATGGGCAATTGTATTAATGGTATCTGCCGTGATTTGTTACATCTTAAGATTGATTATGATATAAGAGAAGAGCTCGATTTGGAAGAGCTGAAAAAATACAAACTGGTATTTATGCCCTCAGCCGAATTTATGTCTGAAAAAATGCAGGATACCATTTTAGAGATGCTTAAAGCTGGAATCAATGTTGTCCTTTGCGGGTTGATGCCAAAATATAATGAGAGGTTTAAAACTTGTTTGAATCTGAGCCGGCAAACAAGAATAAAATCTTCGTTAGGTTCGGATATCGATATAGCCAAATGTAAAACAGGCAAATTTACATCCAGAGTATTTGGTCATATTCTCACGACTGATAACAAGATCAAAAAACTTGTGACAATAAATAAAAAGATTGCCGGGGTTGTATCCTCCAGATTCAAAGGGACTTTGTATTTCTTCTCCTTTGATATTGCCTCTGAAGGTGATCATAATAAGATGACTCATTTTGAAGATATTCTTGAAAGCTGTGGAGTATCTCCATTTATGTATTGTTCTGACCTCTCGGTTGATATGGTTATCAATAAAGGTGAAAAGCGAGTTATATTATATATGGTTGCACCTCCTCCTGGGGAATTGTCTTCATTGGTAAATACATCAAGCAGGGAAGTGATTGTTAGAATTGATTTGAAAAAGGTTGGTATTGCCTCTGCCCGTGTTAAAATTACTGATCTTTTTGCCGATGAGGAAGAGGTCGAACCGATGAAGGTGACATCTGAAAGTCTTAGAAAAGGAATTCCTCTGGAAATTAGTTTCCCCGATGGCAGAATGTTTCTTATTGAGAAAAACTAATTTCAGATTATAAAAATCGCGAAGCTGATTATTCAATATGGCTGGGGTGGATTATGCGTAAACGTTTTGATTTTATTGCCGTCTTATTTTTAATATCTCTTTTTTTTAGTTCATGTGGCTCACTATCGGTTGAAACCTTCCATGAGAATGGTGCTGTGGTGACATCATCACCGATAGCCTCTGAGGTTGGTCTAACAATATTAAAGCAGGGTGGAAATGCTTTTGACGCGGCAGTTGGAGTTGGTTTTGCGTTGGCCGTTACTCATCCTGAAGCTGGTAACATTGGCGGCGGTGGATTTGTACTGACCTACGATGCCTCGGCGGGCGAAGTTAATGCCTTGGATTTCAGGGAGAAGGCTCCTGAAAATGCTACTGTTGATATGTTTTTGGATTCCAATGGGTATGTTTTAGAAAATAACTCGTTGCTTGGTTCTAAGGCGGCTGGGGTTCCCGGAACGGTGGCCGGTCTTTATTCATTGTGGGAAAAATATGGTAGCCTGGAATGGTACCAACTTCTTCAACCGGCCTACAAATTGGCGGATACCGGTTTTTTATTAGATCAATATCTGGTCAACTCATTTGTATCATACAAAAAGGCTCTACAATATTTTCCTGAAACTAAATCTATTTTCTTCGCTGGTAATACATCACCAAAGACTGGCGATAGATTTACCCAAAAAGATTTGGCGGCCACTATTCAGAGAATCGCTTTGGATAGCCTGAAAGGATTTTATTCAGGCGAAACGGCTGATTTAATTGTCGAAACAATGGAAAAATATGATGGTTTAATTAGCCATGATGATTTA
>JAAERC010000289.1 GCA_024230695.1 Candidatus Zixiibacteriota bacterium | reverse complement strand
TATGGCACAAACAAAATATTATAGCATACTATTTGTTCCCGATGGAGTGGAAAACCAATTTGGGGTTCGTCTTCGAGCCTGGTTGTTTAAAACAATCATAATATTTTTCTCTCTGTTATTGATCGGGATCGTCTTTTTCTTCTCATTTTATGGAAAGATCCTGATGCGGGCGTCCCAGGCTACTCAGCTTCAATCTGAAAATGAATCACTGAAGCGGTACAAGTACAAACTAAGTCTTTTGGAAGAGAATATGAAAGAGGCGCGTAAAATTGTGACCCGGATATCCGGGTTGGCCGGAGTAGATTTTGAGATTCCGGAATTGCCGCCAGACTCGATTATTTTTGCCGAAATGGGAAAAAAGATACCGGCGGTTGTTCAAAAATCTTATCCAGTGAATGAGAAGTTACCGGAGGGATTTCCGGTTGAGGGATACATCACACGCGGTTTTTCTGATAACCCTGATGATTTTCATCCGGGAATTGATATCGCTGGCGAAATCGGAACGCCGATTTTATCGACCGCGGCGGGGATGGTGACTCATGCAGAGGTTGATTCAGTCTATGGTCAGATGGTTATAATCGAGCATGAAAATAATATTTCAACATTGTATGGACACAATAAAGAAATCCTGGTTGAAATCGGCCAGGAAGTTTTGGTTGGAAGTCGGATCGCGCTTTTGGGCAACACCGGCAAATCGACCGCACCTCATTTGCATTATGAGGTTAGAGAAAATGGAAATCCAGTTAACCCTATAAAATATATATCAGGTTATGAAATACTCAACAAGCAAAACTGAAGGTGGTATTATGAACACCATCATAGGAAAAGATACTGTTTTTACCGGGACCCTCGATGTTAAAGGAGCTGTCCGGGTGGATGGAACAGTTAAAGGTAAAGTGATTTGCACCGATACGGTTACAGTCGGTACAACAGGTTATGTGGAAGCTGATCTTGAGGGGCAAATTGTTGTTGTCGCCGGCAAAGTGGTTGGAAATCTGACCGCATTGGACAAGTTGGAACTTCAGGCAAAGTCCGATGTTGAAGGTGATCTCAAGACTAAATCGCTGGTTGTTGAACAGGGTGCCATTTTTTGTGGATCCTGTAAAATGAAAGGCGGTCAAAATGATTTGGGATTTTTACCTCCGGAGAAAAAAGACAAGCCTTTGAACAACAAGGAAAAAGAGAAATCAAAATTTAAGATCTAACGGTTTTTGAATTAATGTGTAATTGTGGATAACTTTTACTAATTGTGGATTACCTCGTAATGCACTGACTTGCAACACATTAGACGACCAAGGTAAACCGGTGAATTATTGATTTGTCCACAACTTACACTCCCATTTCGGGTTGTGGTGATAATGGAGTAGTAGTTTATTGGGTATATAATAGTTACCTTTAAACTATTTAATTATGACGAGTCTCTAAGGGGTTTTGATAAATGACTGAAAACAGCAATGATCTTCAAGCGGTTGAACGACTTACCGAATCCTACGCCAGGATAAAAACTGAAATTGGTAAGGTAATAATTGGTCAGGATAAGGTCGTTGAACAATTATTGATAGTATTATTATCATCGGGGCATTGTCTTTTAGTTGGTGTTCCCGGGTTAGCCAAAACTCTATTGATCTCTACTTTGGCCAATATTTTGGATATGAAATTCAACCGAATTCAGTTTACCCCTGATTTGATGCCATCAGATATCACCGGAACAGAGATAATCGAGGAAGATCGTGCGTCTGGCGGCCGTTCATTCAAATTTGTCAAAGGCCCTGTCTTTGCGAATGCCATATTGGCAGACGAAATTAACCGAACCCCGCCAAAAACGCAGGCAGCGCTTCTTCAGGCGATGCAGGAGCATGAGATTACCGCCGCAGGGGAGACATTCAAGCTTGAGGAGCCGTTTTTTGTACTGGCGACTCAGAACCCGATTGAGCAGGAGGGGACTTATCCGCTTCCGGAGGCTCAGTTGGACAGGTTTATGTTTAATATCTTTGTTGATTATCCATCTGGGGCCGAAGAGGAAAATATTGTCAAAGCGACTACTATCACGCCAAATTATGAACTCAATAAAGTGTTAAGCGGCAGTGAGATAATTGAATTTCAGCAATTGGTTCGACGGGTTCCGGTTTCGGATTTTTTGGTGAATTATGCAGTAAATCTGGCCCGTGCGACTCGTCCGAATAATGACGATTCCCCTGATTTTATCAAAAATTGGGTTTCATGGGGTGCCGGTCCGCGAGCCTCACAATATATGATCCTTGCGGCAAAAACCCGCGCGATTCTTGATGGCCGTCCAACACCCGGTCCAGAAGATGTTAAATTTGCGGCATTGCCAGTACTTCGACATCGGATTGTAACTTCGTTTAATGCCGAAGCTGATGGTGTCGACACTGAAGTTATAGTCGAAAAACTGCTAGAAACGGTCAAAGCGAAGAGTTAGCTATCATCTTATTTAGCATTATTGCCTCGAATATTGTGCCCGGTAAATCTTCAGATTGACCGGGTTATTTTATGCTTGATGATGGCATTTGCCAACGCCTGAATTATCTTAAATACCGATTGACAATTTCATCCATATAGATATATTAAATACAAACTTCATATTGTCTTATTGTTAATTATGTCAGTTATTTTTCCGGGAGGAATTAATGCGGGCAAAAATTATTTTCTCATTGTTGATTTGTTTATTAGTGGTGAGTCCGTTATATGCCGACCAGCAAAGTCTTAGCAATTTTGAAATTGAAAAAACTGAAAATCAACCGTTCTCAATTGAAATCGGAAGAACTGAAGATGCTATGCTGGGGACACATGTTTTGGTGCCGGTTACTAAAGTTATCGGAGATGCTGAGATTCATGGTTTTGACTTCATTATAAGTTACGATAGAGCATCTTTATTTTTCATGGGGGCGTATGGAAATTCAGATATTTTTGAAATTCCCGGAGAATATGAATGGGAGTATTTTACATATCGGTTTGTCGATAATTGCGGCGGTGAGTGTCCATCGGGGCTTCTACGAATAGTAGCTATGGGCAACACGAATGACGGCATCCATGAACCGGTGAACGTCACATTGCCATATAATACGACTCTGTTTACAATGGATTTTATGATCTCCAATGATTACACTCTTGATTGTCAGTTTCTTCCAATTGACTTTTTCTGGCGTGACTGCTTTGATAATTCGATTTCCGCGGTTTTGCAGGGCGGCTCAATATATGATTTATTTATAGCAGGCTCAAGTGATGTTTATTCTGGTTTTGACTATAGTGCAATTACCGATACCTGGACAAGTTTTCCAACTTTTTACGGTGTCCCGGATGAATGTTTGGACACCCTGGCCCGATATCCTGTGGTTCGATTTATAGATTTCTATAACGGTGGAGTTACAGTGCATTGCCATACATGCTGTGATAGGAGAGGTGATATAAATTTAAATGGAAAAGAGTATGAAATTGCCGATGCGCTAGTTTTTACTAGTTATTTTATTTATGGTTTCTATGCTTTCACAATAAATATTGATGGACAAACTGCTGCAACCGACGTTAATGCTGATGGGGTACCATTAACTATTGAAGATCTTGTACAATTAATTCGTGTTGCGGTTGGTGATATAACGCCGCCAGCAAAAAATGCTTCGACTGAGTATAATTCGGGGACATTAGATATTCAATACTATAATAATAATATTTCCATAAGTGGTTCATTTGATAAAGATGTTGGAGCAATACACCTATGCTTTTATGCGCCTGGTTTTGGATATAGTGCAAAACTCGGCGATCAATATGCTGATAAATTATTAATGAAGCATGACAAAATAGATGACTCTTTGAAGATATTGATTTATAGTTTTGATCGAGAAACAATATCTTCGGCAGATTCAGATATATTAAATATTGAATACTCAGGTACTAAACCTACCTTAATTTATGCCTCAGCTGCAGGGGACGATGGCGAAAAAATAAATTTAGAGTCTTTTATTATTCCGGATGACCCTATCCTTTCTCAAAATGTCCCGAATCCATTTAATCCGAACACTGAGATAAAATTTAGTCTGCCTCACTCAAGCGATGTAACTCTTAATATTTTTGATATTACCGGACGCAAAGTGACGAATTTAGTAAATAAAATACTTACGGCCGGCGCACATTCGGTTATATGGAATGGCCGAGATGAATCCGGTAATGAAGTTGCTTCCGGGGTGTATTTATATCGTATCAGCACCGAAAAATATTCTGATACTAAGAAAATGCTGTTGTTAAAATAACTAGAGGGTGGCGCACCACTTGGGTGTGGAAATATTCCCCGTGTCGTCAGGAACTGATTCCCGATGGAATTTCCAAATTTACCATCAAATTTATGTGGGCGGCAGAAAGCCAAAAAAATCCACATCTGCCCCAGGCCGACAAATTCACCACCAAGTCAATATTATTCCTGTTTCGTCTCCCAATAATAGAAGGCATTATGAATATTTAGCAATAGCCATAGAATTATTGGTATAATCAAAAAACGGAAAAGCAAACCCATTTTGCCATAACCTTAATAGTTACATTGAAATATAAGGAATTTTTGTTGAATTTTTGTTTGTGACAACATTATTTTTGTAGTAAAATTGTAAGGGAATAAGAGGGATTAAATATGTCAAACAATAAAAAAGCCATAATTATTGGTAATTCTGATGGGATCGGATTCGGTTTAACAAAGCGATTGCTAAAATTAGGTTGGATTGTTCAAGGATTTTCGCGAAGCGCAAGTTCGATAAAAAATGAAAATTACATTCATACTATTATCGATGTAACATCGATGGAATTTCCGCAGAAGTTATCTGAAATAGAGGGTGACACCGCCCTGTGTGTTTATTGTGCCGCGATTGGCGAAGAGCTTGATCTGGAAAATCTGCAACAGGAGGATAAAATATTTCAAGTAAATCTAAATGGTGCGGTCAAAACTATTGCGAGTATCTTGCCAATGATGACAAAACGCAAAAAAGGCCAAATTATTGTGCTGTCATCAATTGGAGATATAGTTATCTCGCCCGGCGCACCAAGTTATCATGCCTCAAAAGCCGGGTTGTCATCATATGTTGAGTCTATGGCTCTGGCGGCTCGTCCATTTAATGTCGCAATCACGAATGTTCGGTTTGGATTTGTAGATACCAAAATGGCCAAAGGCAGTGATCACGTTCCCTTTATGATGTCGGTCGAGAAATCAGTTGATTATATAATGCATTGTATCAAGAAACGACCGATTCGGTTCACCCGCCCGAAAAAAATGGCCTTTTTGGCTCTGCTTCATCGCTGGTTTACTCGATTGAAGATGTAGGTTCATTTTTGGGCGGAAGAATTCCAGAATAATCCCTATACTACCCCAATTTGGGAATACTTCAACAATTTCCCCACTAAAATGGAGTTATTTTAAACTCCTCGATTACTTTATGAGACAAAATATATCCGGACGCTGTTATACAAAAAAGTCTATAGCAAGAGGTTCAAAATCAACATCAAACTGATAGCACAATTTCAAAAATGATGGACAGCTATCAACTGGTAACGAACCTATTTTGCCGTATGTGAATAAATAACATAGCGTTGTAAGGAATTTAATATTGAATTTAACAATAATTTAAAATAAAATTAAACTTAATCAAAATTGTGTCGTCTATAATACAAAGAGCACAATCTTATCCTCCCCAAGGTTAGGCAACTAGCCGCTGCAGATGGATTGACCTCATTGCTCTGATAAACAGAAGTGCCGAAACCATTTAAGACTTGCTAAGGGAATGTTTGTCAGGTCCGTCGCAGTAATATTTACGTCCAAAGAATAATAACGAGTCGATAGATCCTGCCCAATAGATTGTCAAATAAGTAAAACCAAATATGAATCATAAAATAATTCATCCGTTTTTGATTGCTGTTTTTCCGATTTTATTTCTTTTCAGCCAGAATGTACTTGTGCTGAATGTATCTGAAACGGCTATTCCTATTATTATTAATCTGGTAGTGACTTTTTTTCTACTAATCTTAGTAAATCTTATTATCAAAGACAAATTAAAGACTGCTTTAATTGTAACTGTTGTTATTCTTCTGTTTTTCTCTTATGGTCATCTTCTGAATCTGGCCATTTATTTGGATTATTCAATAGGAGATAACTATGATATGCTTGTTTTTCCGATTTTGATTCTATTGTTTGGCGTGATACTGGTTTTTACTTATAAAACCAAAAAGAATCTTATAAAATTCAATTATTTTCTCAATACTGTTTTTGGATTGCTGGTTTCATTTCAGATATTAAGTGCCGGATGCGCGATAGTACTTAATCCTGAATCAGAAGAGATCACATCGCGGCTTACCACCTCTTCTGTTGCCCCCTCGAATTTACCAGATATATATTATATAATTCTGGATGGTTATGGTCGACAAGATGTTCTCAATGAAATATATAAATATGATAATTCTGATTTTATACACGATTTGCGAAGCCGCGGTTTTTATGTGGCCGATAGCAGCCATTCAAATTATTGCACTACAACGCATTCGGTAACATCGGCGCTTAATCTTGATTATTTACATAATCTTATCGATATTGATTATAACACATTTGGTTCTGGACCATTATCATCGTTGGTGTCGAATAATCGAGTTTTTAATTTTCTGAAGAAATTTGGTTATAAGACAGTGGCATTTGCAACCGGTTATGCCTTTACCGAATTGGATTCGACCGATCATTATTTCTCACCACGAATTACTGTAAGCGAATTTGAAAATTTCCTGTTGAATTATACGCCAATTCCGTTTTTTGTAAAAAATAGAAAAAATCAATTTGATCTGCACCGGGATAAAATTAATTTTATATTTGATAAGCTGGGCGACCTCAAACAGATAGAAGGTCCTAAAATTGTATTTGCCCCAATTTTAAGTCCTCATCCGCCATTTGTTTTTGATCAAGATGGTGGTAATATTCAAAGAAATTGGCCGTTTAGCTATGCCGATGGTGATCATTTCAATAATCAGGGTGGAAAAGCGTCAAAATATATCATTGGTTACCGAAATCAGGCCAAATATATATCCAAAAGAGTTATTACGACCATAGATCGAATCCTTGAAAACTCGGGTGAAAACCAGCCAATTATAATTATTCAGGGAGATCATGGTCCGGGCATGGGGCTTCGCTGGGAAACGGCCTCTAAATCTGATATGCACGAACGTTTTTCAATATTAAATGCGTATTACTTGCCTCATTATGACGGGCGTGATATTTATCGTTCAATTACACCAATCAACAGTTTTCGCGTTATTTTTAATAATTATTTTGGAGCAACATTGAAATTGATTCCAGAATTTAACTATTACACAAAGTATACAAAACCGTATCAGTACATCGATGTAACCGACCATCTGCGAACGATCGAAGAAAAGATTGCTAACAAAAATAATGAATGGTTTTCTGATCTCCATAAATAGATTTTATTAATTCTATAATTTTTTTGCGATAATAATGTTTTTTGGCTCTGCTTCATCGCTGGTTTACATTGCCAAAGATGTAAACCTCGTTTTTTTTGTAAGAATATCATACCAAATATGACTATTAATATAAAGGCTGGAGC
>JAAERC010000288.1 GCA_024230695.1 Candidatus Zixiibacteriota bacterium | reverse complement strand
CAAACCTCACACTTGGCAAGATGATTCTTTTCAAGAAATATGAAAAGAATTGCTTAAACAAACCAATTAACTAATGCGTTCTAAAGAAGAGAAAAGAAGGACATTGGACAATTTCCATTATTACATACTAACTCATTGTCGATTGGACAGTTAGTTAGCCAATTTAAATCGCTTAGAATATTAAAATTCTTAATGATTTTAGACAATAGTGGCATATAGTTTGCGCTTTAAGGATTGGATGCTGTAAAAAAGTAGGGCTGGACAAAAAATATGATTCGGAATATGATAAAAGAAATATATAGTTTGCTAATACTGGCGATAATACTAACTATTCCAGTGGGTTCGTTCGCAGTCAATGCATCATCACCTGATAGAGACAAAATTTATAATAAACCCATTAATAAGCCATTCTCAGATAATTATCCTGTATTTCTAACAAAATTGTTGTCACCGGAAATATCAAAATCAAATCAGCTATCGGAAATAACCGGCTTTTTGGACGTGCTCATTTCTGAATCTGTTGCGCCTGCGACATTTACCCAGCAAAATTCAACAATAACCAGACTCACCGATGGCCGGACTGTTGTTGGATGGACCGATGATCGAAATGGCAACAAGATGATTTTTATTCAAATATTTGATTCCGATGGAATTCGTTCCGGATCCAATATTATGGCAATTGGCCGGGATGATCAAAATGATGTTTCCAGACCTCAACTTGTCTCTGATGGCTCAGACGGATTTTATTTGGGGTGGCGCGATGATGCTACCGGCTGGATATTCGCTTCCCATTTCTATGGAGATTTAACAAGAGAAACCGAATTTAGAATAAGCAACCCGGCTCTTGGTTATGCCGGTTTATTTGATATGGCACTCTAT
>JAAERC010000287.1 GCA_024230695.1 Candidatus Zixiibacteriota bacterium | reverse complement strand
TCATAGGTACCATCAACGGCACTACCCAAAATATATGTTGAGTACTCTGGGATATCATCAACTATATCAGTAAAGTCCGCTCTGGCGCCGCCAATATTTGAAATAGTTAAAGTATAATTCAACGTATCCCCGGCAAAAGCAATTGCTTTGTCAACCTGCTTAATAATTTGAAGCTTAGGTTTTGGTAAAACTCTTACTTTTGTAATAACAACATTACTATAAAATATTCCTGGCAAGGAAATTTTTGCCGTATTGCGGATCTCGGTCCAAATTGGAGTTCCGGGATCTATCTGCGCTTGATACGAAAATTCAACTTCAGTACCTGCCGCCAGAAGAGCGATTTCCCATTCTATTTTATTATATGTTGATGAGTAAACGCCATTATTGCTGGCACTTCCCTGAACATAAATCGTATGAACGGGAATCCCATCCTCAACGAGAACATTTTCAACATCACTACTATCCAGGTTTTTGACCAAAATAGTATAGGTTAGTATTGAGCCGGGTCCGGCAATAGTCGAATCAACTGATTTGACTATTTGCATATTATAAACTGGACAACGATTCGTACTATCCGGTTTCTCGCTATCCAAACCAAAAGCCATCATCGGAGATAATAAAAGAAGTCCGATAATTAATATAGTTTTCATTGTACTGCTGCTTTTAAACATAATGTTATTTTTTGTATTCATAATTACCCCAATCCT
>JAAERC010000286.1 GCA_024230695.1 Candidatus Zixiibacteriota bacterium | reverse complement strand
GTGATTACACAATAAAAATCTGGCATTGTTCTAAATAAAATCAAAAGGGAAAGGCCGCCCGGGGAGGACGGCCTTATTGTATAGAAAAACATAAAAGGGGTCAAATTAAATCTGAGTCGTATCTATTTCATACTTCTTTATTTTATCAAATAGCGTTGTATAATCAATTTTTAAGACATCAGAACATTTTCTTTTATTTCCACGCACCTGTTTAAGCACTCTGATAATCGCGGATCGTTCGGCCTGTCTTTGAGCATATCCACCAATCTCTTTTAGTCCAGCTCCCTCACGTAATCTGATTTCATTAGTTGAGCGAAGTCTGATAGCAAGATGATCGGGAGTGATCTTTTTACCCTCGGCCAAAATAATCGACCGTTCGATTGTATTTTCCAACTCGCGAACATTACCCGGCCAATGATATTTTTCCAAAAGGTTGGTAGCTTCCCGCGAAAGAGTCTTCATCGGCTTTTTCATATCCTTGATATACTTTTCAATAAAATACTCGGACAATGGTTTGATATCATCAGGTCTATCCCTCAAAGGTGGGATAACGACCGGAAAAACCGAAAGACGATAATATAGATCCTCACGGAACTGTTTTTTCTTTATCATATCGTTGAGATCCATATTTGTCGCGGCAACAACCCGAACATTGATTGATACCGTCTTTGTTCCGCCCAGTCGCTCGAATTTTTTCTGTTGCAGTACCCTCAGTAATTTTGCCTGAAGAGATATTTCCAAATCACCGATTTCATCCAAAAAGATCGTTCCTGAATCGGCGATCTCGAATTTTCCCATTTTGCGCGCAACCGAACTTGTATAGGCGCCTTTTTCAGAGCCAAAAAGTTCATTCTCTAAAAGCTCGGCTGGAATAGCGGCACAGTTTAAGGCGACATATGGTTTGTCACGACGCGGTGACAAATTATGAATAGCCCGCGCGAATAATTCTTTACCGGTTCCCGATTCACCCTGCAGAAGAACCGATGTATCTGAACCGGCCACTTTCTGGATCAGCTTTGAGACTTCTTTCATCTTTTCATTCTGACCGATAATTTCACTAAAACCAAGATTCTGAGCCAGCTCTTCACGAAGCAAACTATTCTCGGCCATCAAACGACGATTTTCAAGAGCCCGTTGAATCACAACCGTCAGGTGCTCGGGATCAAACGGTTTGGTTATAAAATCATAGGCTCCGCTTTTCATCGCTTCAACGGCTGTTTCAACTGTACCATAGGCGGTCATAATAACTACCGCCATATCATTGTCGATTTCTTTTAGTGTCGATAATACCTGAAGACCATTCATTTCCGGCATCTTCAGATCAGTCAGGGCCAGATCATAACTTTTAAGGCGAGCCAACTCAAGTCCCTTTGGGCCGCCCTCAACAGCATCAACCTGAAACCCTTCTTCCTGAAGAGTCTGTGATAGCATAGTCCGCATCGAGTCTTTATCATCAATAACTAATATACTCGGCATGTTTGCTCCTTAGATGCCAAAAAACATTATTGCATTCATCTGCCATAAGAGGCGATTTCCCTTATAGTATCGGCTTCTGAAAGCTGTAGTGCATATCAAATATTGCACAGTTTTTGGACAAAAAGAAACAGTGCACTATCAATAGTACAATCATATCAGATAATGTGCAGATAAATGCTCAGAGGATCAAAGATGTGTCAAGTTGAAACCAAATATTGACTAATACAGTTCCTTGCGATAGAAAAATCCTTTGGTATGTGTACTGCCGCAAATAGTAAACTTATAATAATAAGTGCGATAATAATCAATAGTGCCGCCATTCGCGTCAACCCGGCCCCAAAGTATTTGATGAAAACCTGGAGAATAAACTGAGTCGGTTACCAGACGTTCAAGTTTATGCTGTGAGGTTAAAAATTCGATTTTGACGGGACAACTACTGTCACCGGGAACCCTAAAATTAACCAAAAAAGAATCGACTTCCGGTTTAAGCTTTAGTGCACCAACAATAGTTTTCACAGAATCCAGGGGAATTGTCCGATTCGGCAAACTTGTATAGACTTTATTTTTTGAACCAAAACAAGCCAATAATAGTATTAAACAGGCTAATAATAATATTGGGACATATATTCTTTTCTTTGTGCTCATATAAATATTATACATGATATTTAAAGAAAAACCAGAATTTTTCCAAAAAAATAAAAAATAAATCATGGCCGACAATTCCGGCATGGTGAAAAACCTTCATTAAATGCGTCTAAACGGAAAGTAAATCTTATACAATTGGATATTGGCTTGTTGTTTACAGATCGGCAAGCCGGTCTGTGAAAACGCAATTTCCCTTTGATGGCCAAATAAAAATCCTCTTCGGATACTTGTTTGGCCCACAGGCCTTTTTTGTTGGTCATCGCCGATTTTTGAGCGCTCAAAAGTCCATTTATTCGTATTGAATCGCCTAAATTGTCTGAAAAAAGATAAACTGTTGCCATTCCAGCGTTTAGAATAGATTCATTAATACAAACCGAATCAATAAACAGATATCCTAAAATCCGGCCATAACCATCCCGTCGCTTTTTTGAATATGATATTTCAACGGTTTTATTTAAAATCAGAGAATTTAGGTATGTTGTTGCCGAGTCATATAAAAAATCTCCCCGTTCAGGACAATCGATACCCAATAATCGCAGTTTATCTCCCCCAAATAGCTCAATTGTGTCACCATCAATGATTTTTGTTACTAAGTATCTATCCGCCGGGGACTTATCTACTCCAATCTCAGGAACATACCGAACCAGCAAAACAAACAGGATAAAAATCGGTATTAAATATTTTTTCTTAGGAATATTCATAATGTCTCCATTAATATATCCGCTCAAACCTCCCTAAAATCAATAACTTTCTGTAAAAATAGTAATAATTTTTGTAATTGTATGCTATACAGTAAGATAAGGTGGCTTCCTCCATTTCGGCAAATAATATAATATTTATTCAATATTTTTTACAATTTCTTATATCCTATTTGCCTGCAAATACATACGACAATATCGTCTAACAAGGTAATGAAAAGTTTTTCCTGAATTAATTCTAAAAATTTCTTATAACCCCTTTACAATCATGCTATTACAACGAAATGGGTTCGTAGCCAGCTGATAGCTGTCCTTCATTTTTGAGAAAAAACTATCTAATCGATGTTAATTGTGTGCTTACTATATAAGGTGTTTTTATAAATAGACATAATTTCCCTCATTTTTTGTTCTCTATTGAAGATCTAGGATATAAAATAAGTGTGAAGTTGTAGTAAATTTGTTTGAGGATAGTTACGCCGGGGCAGATGTGGACTCGTCTGGACATCTGACACCCACAATAGAATTATGAAATTGTCAGGAGCAGGGCTCCAGGTCTACTAAAGATTAAACAATTATATAACGATTGGAACATTTACTTACCCCAAGAGGTACGCCACCCGTCCCGTTAAAGCGCTGAGGTGCATAAATATACGAAAATTTTTCAACTTATTTAAGACAAAAAAATGTATTTCTGGAAAATCGATAGAATATATGCAAAATAATATCAACTTTTAAATTTTCTACTGACAGAATTTGACACCCACTTGTATTATATAATATTAACATAATAGCAGAGTTTTATCAGAATTTCGTAATTGTAGGATTAATATCCTGTGGCACAAGGAGGTTTCAATGACGGAATCATTAGGCAGTTGGAAAAGTAAGATCCTGATTTATGGTGGGTTCTTAATTGTTGGTTTTATCGGAGTTATGGCCGGGAATTGGTTTATGAACTGGCGTCACGCTGAGGCAAAGGCCGAATTTGCCAACAAGTATAAATACAAGAGTGATATCATGTTAAAGCAAAATGATGTGTTCCCTGAAGTATTTTTGCTTAATTCTGACGGAGATGTGGTTAATTCTCATGATATATTTAGGGGGAAAAATACGGCCATAATGTTTATTTCGCCTTCTTGCAGTCCGTGTGCTAAGGCAGTTGAGGAATGGTCAACATTTTACGATAAATTACCTCAGGATTTTCAGATAATTGCTATCACCTGCGGATCTCTTATACAAACAAGCGAATACCTGGAAGAATATGATTTCCCATATCAATATTTCTGTGACACTGGCTATGTCCTCGTAAAAGATTATGGCATAAACAGATACCCAAATATTATGTGCTTGAGTGGCAATATTCAAATAGTTGAACTATATAATTCACCATATAATGAATTTACGCCTTTTAGTGCATATGATTTGATTAAGACATACTCCGCCAACAAGATAGATAATATTTAGTTTAATAATTCCAAACTGCAGTATTGGATAATAGGAAATCGATCGATTCGATCAAAATGGACTTTAAACAAATCTCTGAGGAGGTGAGAAAAAGATGAAGAAAAAAATAGCCGTTATGTTTTTGTTGCTGTTCGCCTTAGCATTTGCATTTGGCGCCTTGGTATCAACTTCCAGTGCCGCTAATATGTGTCAAGAGCCTGGCGCGCCCTGCTGGGCAGAATGCGACCTGGAAGTACGTCGTTGCATGGAATGCTGTCCAAGTCCAACGGGCCCCAGATGCAACTACTCACTTCAAGAATGCGCATATTAGGCTTGCTTAATCGGTAGAGCCTTTATTAAGCAGGGACCGACGGGTTCCTGCCTTTTTTATTTGTCGAATATTAATAATCTGCCCTTTGTCATATATTTATATTCCACCCATTGGGTGGGAGTGATATTATATTCATATCTATGTCTTCCAATCAGATAACCCACCGCCCTTCGTTTATCTCAGGATTTAAAACAAGCGGTGGGGCACCGCACTTTTGGGATTCAAACATCAGGAGTACAGGGCTCCAGATCTACTAAAGATTAAACAATTATATAACGATTGGAACATTTCCGCACCCCAAGGGGTGCGCCACCCATCAATTTAAATTATTGTATTCACAGAAGAAATAATCAGCATGGATACCCGCGTACGCGGGTATGACATTGATGGGAGCGGGAATGACATTATGGGGTGAATGTTTAATATTATTGGGGTAAAAATATATGATATTGATGGTCTGATTGAATAATATTGTCGAATTGGAGAAATTATATTTTCAACAGACCAATATTTGGTCAAATTTGGCAATATTGGTAAAAATAGCCAAATACTTCAGAAATAAGCGGTGGAAATATATTTCTGTTTATATTCAAAGACTATATAACAAGAAAAGGATATATGAGGAATTATTTTCTCATTTTTCATAAGCCTTTATTTCCTAAAAAGCCATAATTACTTTATAACATGGGTTTAATATAATTATGAAAAATAATCGACTAAAATAGAGAGCGGGAAAATATTTCCACTTTTTACTTGACAAATAATCTTTTTCCGTTATTATAGTCACGAGCGTGTGTTAAATGAATTGTCCGCTGGGATGAGAGCCACGATTTTCAGCAGACACAAGTTGTTTACTTCTTTATT
>JAAERC010000285.1 GCA_024230695.1 Candidatus Zixiibacteriota bacterium | reverse complement strand
ATGGCATTCTTACGGCCAGTTCGGCTTCATCGGAACTATATAGTTCTTTTAAGATTTTATAAAATGTTTCATTCCACGGAGCTCTGGTCGTTGAGTTATCAATCTTTTTGCCAAGTTTACGGTATAGATCTTTCCCAACCATATGTCCCATTCTATGCCTTACCTTTTATTTCTCATATTTTTTTAGTAATGCCTGAAAACGCGGGTTGTCGCGGACAGGATCAAACCAAGGCGCAATTTTTAAATAAGCGACATTTAAGGGTGATGGCCGAGAAAAAAGGTACTCTATCATATCTAATCCTGTTTCATGCTCACCCATCATAATAAATCTCACACCCAGCCACATGTATCCCCAGGGTGCATTTTTGCCATCCTTGTCAATTAGCTTGAGTTCAGTTATTTCATTTATAAGCTGTAACCCCTTTTCTTTGTTACCCAAATAGAAATAGGCATCTGCCAGTAATATTTTATTTTGAGAATCTCCGAAAGATCGCATGAATATGTCATTCATCATATTGGATTCAATAATTCGTCGCATTGAATCGGCATATATTCGTAAATTGATTGTATCATTTAGAAAGTAATAAGTATAAGTTAGATCATTATAATATAGCTCAGTTGAATCCTCGAAAGACCGGGCCCCTTGAAGTCCACGTTTTTTAACTTCCCTGATTATTTTCTCAAAATCGCGGGTTAGATATTCATAATAAAAGACAACCCCATTATTATAATAATCGTAAAAATCAACATTATTGGCAATCGCATCATCAATTGTTTCTTTGATCATTGACGGTGAACCAAAATAGTGAGTTGCAATCATTACTTTCCAGGAATATAGAAATGATTTATCCGGACCAAATTCCAAAGCCTTATCTAATACCTCAATGGCTTCTTCACCCTTTCTCAGGAAAAGGCAGTTCCAAGCCAATGAAAATGAATATATGCCGTTTCCCGGATCAATGATTAAAGCCTCTTTCCACGCATTATAAGCCTTTTCATATTGGCTGGCTCGAAAATTGAGCACTGCTAAAAAATTAAGCAATTTGCTATTATTTGGTTCTAATTTAAGTCCTCTTTCATAATAATCCATAGCCTTCTCATAGTCATTTTCTACATAATAACTGTAAAATCCTAAGGCTCGAAGCGTATTGGGCGACTCGGGATTCATTTCAAAAGCTTTTTGGGCATATACTCTTGCTAACAAAGAATCGTTATCATCTTCATTCAAATCAGTATACGGAAAGAAGTATTGATAGGAGTTTATAAAAGAATATTCGGCGTAAGCTTCGACAAAAGTAGTATCAAGCGATATTGATTTTAATATCATCTGCTCGGCCAATTCAAATTCGTAATTATCAGTATAAGCAACGGCTTTCAAATAATATGTATATGCTTCGGTGTTCTTTGTCGGCTCATTCACCAGAGCATCCCTTTCCGGTTGGAGCAAGGTGATGTCAAGGTTTTTTACTATAGATGTTGCAATATCGGCTTGAACCGAAAATATTCTTGTTAATGGTCGTTCATAATTATTTGCCCATAGATGCGTATTATCCGAGACACGTATCAACTGCGGAGTTATTCTTACCATACTGGTATCGCCGGTTTTATCCCAGCGCACGGTACCTTCGATTATATAATCAACGGCTAATTCGGCGGCGATTTGTGGCAGACCCTTGTCACTATTTTTGTATAGCATAGTACTTGTTCGGGAGATTACGCCAAGTTTGCCCACAACACCAAGTCTTGAGGTTATCTCTTCAGTTAATCCATCGGCGAAATACTCATCATCGGGCGCACCAAGATTTTCAAATGGCAACACCGCCAGCATGATTTTTTTGCCTGTTTGTTGAGATGAAATTTGATCTAAGAAGCCGAATTTCCATATAGCAAATATTGTAAGTAAAACAACTAAAGCAGAGGGTACAACATACCGGTTCCATTTGTCTATTGGTTTTACTACTTGAGCAGATCTTGCGGACAATCGGTTCAAATCAGATAAAACCCCAGCGGCGGATTGATAGCGATAAGCCGGATTCTTTTCAAGAAGTTTGGTTATAATTTGCTGTAATTCATCCGGTACATTGCTTTTGTATCTCGATAATGGTTCAGGGGTGTCATTAAGTATCGAATGTAATGTCCCGGCTTCAGTGTCACTTTTAAATGGTAATTTTCCAGTTATCATTTCATATAGAACGACGCCAAGAGAAAATAGGTCTGATCGATGGTCAATTTCTTTTACATTGATCTGCTCTGGCGACATATAACCGATTGTTCCAAGAGTCGAACCTGTTTGAGTAAGCTTCTCCGTTCCCTGAACGGTTGCCAGTCCAAAATCAAGAAGCTTGGCGCGTTCGTCAGAACCTATTACAATATTCGATGGCTTAATATCCCGATGCACAATCCCGGCCGAATGAGCCTTGTCCAGACCCTCGCAGAGTTGAATAACCAGTTTGATACTGTCATCTATACTTAACTCTATTTCCCTGATT
>JAAERC010000284.1 GCA_024230695.1 Candidatus Zixiibacteriota bacterium | reverse complement strand
TAAGGATTCCGGCGTATTTCCTCCAATGGTAACACAGATGATATCGGTTGGTGAAAAAACCGGCGGCTTAGATGATATGTTAACAAAGATTGCTGATTTTTACGATGAAGAAGTTGATGCGGCCGTTAGCGCCATGACATCACTGATTGAACCAATTATTATTGTTTTGATGGGTGCTGTTATTGGTGGTATTTTGGTTGCTATGTATCTGCCGATGTTTGATATAATCGGACAGATTTAAAAGGAATTTTTAAATGACAGGGCGCCTAAATTACGGCGCCCTTTTATTTTGTCATGAAGTATTTTTCTACCATAGATAAAGCCGGCTGGATTCTTATTCCAAGGTTAATTACCTTTGTTACTGTTTCCGGAATAGTAATATTTGGCCTAAATTATCCGGGTTATCTTCGTTTCTTTTATTTTGCATACGCCCTGATAACTCTTTCCCTCCCGGCTATTTTTGTATTACGAAAATGGATGAAAGTGGGACTTTTGATCCGCTTTTTTCCGGCACTGCAGACAGTATGCGAAGTTATAGTTGTTAGCAGCATTGTTTACACTACCGGCAATATTAGTTCGGCTTTTTCAGGACTATTTATTCTAACTATTATTTCAGCGGCGCTTTGTAATAATTTGGCTGGTACACTTGGATTTGCATCATTGGTTTCAATCGCCTTTTCAATGGTTATCTGGTACGGAATGGCAATAACTGGCCAGCCGGAATCATCAATGCAAGCCCTTGAAAATATTTTTCAATCCCGCGACGCCGCATTTTATTCAATATTTCTTCATATCCTAACTTTTTATCTTATTGCTTTTATATCAGGTTTTCTTGTTGAGCGGATAAAAATAAAAGATCGCCAATTGGCCGATACTTCACTGGCACTGAGGATGGCCAGGTTGGAAACCGATGATATTTTACGACATGTCAATTCCGGACTAATAACAATTGACAGATATGGGAAAATAGTTTATTTCAACCGGGCCGGTGAAGAGATTCTGGGATACAAAGAAGAGGATGTCAAGGGGCGATACTTTAAAGATGTTTTTCAAAACAGAATGCCAAATCTGGCGAACAATCTTCAGAAGGCAATTCAATCAAAGGAGCAGTCTCAGAGAAATGAAGTTGATATTATTGATAACTATGGAAAATCTATTCCGTTGGGAATTTCGACATCGTTATTGAT
>JAAERC010000283.1 GCA_024230695.1 Candidatus Zixiibacteriota bacterium | reverse complement strand
CCAAGTTCGTTACAGGAAGGATGCGTCGCCTCATCAACTCGTCCTTGCTCGAAGTTATACCCGATTGCAGACGCTACCGATTCGGCAAAATATTTCTGTTTGGTGACATCGTATTTACGTTTGAGAATTCCGATATCCGGTCTTTGAGATGAATCTTTGATCTTGCCGATAAGTTCAACAAGATCAATTCGCAAATTTTTAAAAGCCATTTCTATTTCTGAAGTCTTAGCACCCGGTTCAAATTCATCGAGTAAGGCGTCATACTTCTCAGTCTCATATCCGATATAATCAGCTTTTTCTTTGCATAAGTTGATAATTTTTTCAAGTTGTGGTTGAAAAGATTTGAAATCATTATTTTTACGAGCCTCGGACCAAATTCTGGTCGCTTTCGACGTTGTTCTGGCAAACTCCTGAACAAACTTGCTGGGGAGTTTGACTTCCCAGTTATATAAGCGTCTCCATTCACGAATATTAACTCCCGCTTCTGAGGTTCGGTCGGAAACCAGATCAGAGGTTTCTACTGTACTTATCAGCTCATTGATAACCGGGCCGGTGAACCATTCGTGCGTAAGTTTCTCGATTTGGGCAAGCTGTTCGGCGCGGTGATCATCGGCACCGGAGGGAAGATAAGTTTCCTGATCCCAATACAGAACGCCTGCAGTTGAATTAAGAGTTGCGATTTCTTTCATTCGACTTTTTAAGTCTTTATAAGCTTCTTGCGGTTTCATGTTATCTCCTATATCAATTTTATTTGCAGTCGGAAATTATTCCAGACTACACAATTTAGCCTGTTTATATATATCTGATTTTCCTCAGATTGTTTCAAAATAAATATTTTAAATAGCTAAAAACAATGGAAATCATAGAAACCGCATCAAAGCATCGGTTATGTGGAATGTTTATTCAGATTCACTTATTTTGGATACTGGTATAGTCTGACCAAAAAAAGGTTCATTATTAAATAGCCATTCTTCGGCTTCTGAATAATTTTTGAAGATTTTTAAATTTAATCTTTTGTTATGGGATGTCGTTTCAAAGAAATTGTATTTTATGAAATCATCGGCGACGACCAAAGCTCTCTTGATCGAAATATCGATTCCCATTTTTGCAATTAATTTCGGGACTTCATCGATTTCTACAAGATTCATATTTAGCGAAGATGAGCGTAAATCATAGATAACTTTGCTGTAATGATGTTTTTTATAAACTTCTGCGACATCAGAGGTAAATACCTT
>JAAERC010000282.1 GCA_024230695.1 Candidatus Zixiibacteriota bacterium | reverse complement strand
TTATAATAGGCCTGACGGCCGCTATATATCGAGCCATCGGCTAATCTATATACATCTTCTTTTTCCATACCGCGCCCGGCTACAATGGCCTCTACAAACTGTTCATATGAGTCCATGACCATATCAGATAGCATTTTCCGTTCATTAGCAGTCATATTTCTATCCAATGAACCAACATCTTTTAATTCACCAGATTTAACTGTCTCATATTTGACCCCAAGCTTATCAAACAGTTCTCCGGCTGTGGGGTAACTTAATATTACCCCAATAGAACCTGTTATCGTTCCGGGATTGGCCATAATAACATCAGAGGCACAGGCGATGTAATATCCTCCGGATGCCGCCACCGAAGACATTGAAGAGACAACAACTTTGTTATCTTCCTCACGAACTCTTAATATCTCGTTATAAATCTCCTGTGAGGGTGCAATTCCTCCGCCAGGAGAATTTATATCCAATACTATTGCGCTGACGCTATTAGATTCACCCCATTTTTTTAGCTGCTTAATTGTTGATTTGGAGTCATAAATTCCGTCATAGACTTCAACAATCGCCACCTTAGTGCCAAAACCACCCCAGGGAGAATCTCCAGACTCAGACATCAAACCGACAAACATCAAACCAAAAAATCCAATAGTTATAAAAAATGTTGCGGCAATGACAACTGCTATAATTATATCTCTTTTTTTAGCCATATTATCACTTAATTTCTTGAATAAATTTTCAATT
>JAAERC010000281.1 GCA_024230695.1 Candidatus Zixiibacteriota bacterium | reverse complement strand
TTGCCCTGATGTTTCCAACCCCGGTCATGAAGATGCCGATTTGGATGGGGTTGAAGATGCCTGTGATAATTGTCCTGAGCACGCCAACCCTGGCCAGGAGGATAGTAATGGCAATGATGTTGGCGATTTATGTGATTATGTTTGCGGTGATATTGATGGTACTCCTGATATAAATATTCTTGATGTAGTTTTTCTTATAAATAATGTATATAAAGCCGGTCCTGACCCAGATCCATTAGAATCAGCCGATGTTAATCATGACTTGGAAATCAATATTCTCGATATCGTTCATCTGATAAATAATATCTACAAAGGTGGAACTGATCCTGAATGTGTGGTTTGGGTTTAAAAAAATAGAGTTTAATTTAAATAATTTTTAACGTTTCCATAGGAGGGGTAATGTTTAAATCAATATTTCGTTGCGTATGTTTGGTGGTTTGTTTGTCGCCCGTTATTGCCGTTGGGCAGAATCTTCTAAATGGTCCGGAGCATGCGTCGCATGATGCCGCCCGTGATCGATATCTAATCTCAAGTTGGGCAAGTGGGAGTGTGGTTGCTATTGACTATGAGGGAAACCAAACCAATTTCATAACCGGATTACCTCAAGCACTGGGGCATCATATTAAAGGAGATACGCTCTATATAAGTACTGGAACCCGCATTAGAGCATATGACTTAAATACCGCTGATTTGTTATGGTATATATCAGTTCCATATTCTGCGCAGATGGATGGTATGGTAACGGATACATCCGGAAATCTATTTATTGCTAATGTTAATCAGAGTGGGGATGGTCGGATTTTCAAAGTAAATATCAATACACAAACATCGGAAATATATGTAAATTCGAGTGCATTACCGGATTGGCCCCAGGATATTGCCTTTGACCCGGTGAATAATCAGCTATTGGTTGTTTCATGGGATAATAATGCACCGCTTTTGGGAATTGATGCCGCCGATGCAACAGTAACAAACTTGGTCACCACACCATTTGGGTATGCTGACGGCGTAATAAGGGACGGTGATGGAAATGTTTACATAGCATGTACTGATGAGGGCAAAGTTTATATGTATGATAATACATACACTAACCCGGCCAAGTTAATTTCTGATGACCACATAGGTCCGGCGGGGTTGGGATATAATCAAAACGAAAATATTTTAGTTGTTCCAAACTTTGGTGCCAATCGGGTTGATTTTGTCTCGCTTCTTGATGCGGATGGCGATGATGTAATTGATTACCGAGACAACTGTATAAATATCCCCAATTTTAATCAGATAGATACCGACGGTGACGGTGATGGTGATGCCTGTGATGGTTGCCCTGATGTTTCCAATCCCGGTCATGAAGATGCCGATTTGGATGGGGTTGAAGACGCCTGTGATAATTGTCCTGAGCATGTCAATCCGGATCAGGAGGATAGCAACGGCAATGATGTTGGCGATCTATGTGATTATGTTTGCGGTGATATTGATGGTACTCCTGATATAAATATTCTTGATGTAGTTTTTCTTATAAATAATGTATATAAAGCCGGTCCTGCCCCAGATCCATTAGAATCAGCCGATGTCAATCATGATTTGGAAATCAATATCCTCGATATAGTTCACTTGATAAATAATATTTACAAAGGTGGGGCTGATCCAGAATGTGTGGTTTGGGTATAGACGTTTTTTTCAAAACGGGGGATATGCAATTATGTCTATCCCCATTATTTTAATTATAAAGTTAAATTGGAATCAGGATTGGCTTTGTAGTCTGACCAATCGATTGCGGGCATCATCAATTTCTTTTATATCTCCATCGGCTTCTTTCCATATATCGAGAAAAAGTGTGAATTGATCAATTGCTTTGTTATGTTGGCCGGTTTGTTCATAAGCAATGCCCAAATGATAGTGCAATTTTGTGGACCAGATAGTGTAATAAGCTCTGTTATGACCAAATGAATTACTTAACTGCTCCAGTTCGCCAATGGCTTCTTCAGGTTTTCCCGCCTTCAAATAGACATTGGCAAGCATATAACCGGTAAAAAATTGGTTTTGGTGATTCTTTGACTCTTTATAAGATGAGATAGCCTTTTCATATTTTCCCCTAACATTGGCGATTGTCGCCACAGCGTATAAATATGAATAATTATCAGCCTTCGTCTGTTCTAAATGAATTCTTAGTTCCTCAGCGAGTTTATTAGCACGTTTAATATCACCCTTTTGGGCAAGTACATGAATGTGGAAAAACCGATAACTCATCTTATCTTCCGGCCAGTCAGCGTCATGCAATTCGATAGTTTTCTCAATCTCATCCAGGGCCAAAATCCAATGTTTTTGTTCGATGTAGATAAGCGATTTGAGGAAATAATAGTGGAAAGGATTATTATCATAATTGTTTATGAAAATATCAATTGCTTTTATGGCATCATCAAACTTCCCTTGAAACTGAGGAATATAGAACTTCAAAATTCCGGCTGTTTCCCGGTAAGAAGTATCCTCTGCAAGGATCATCATATCAATACAACTGTCAGCTTTATCATATTCTTTTTCAAACATGTACATCAAACTGAGAGCATACGCCGATGCAAGAAAATCAGGTTTTATATTAAGAGCTCTTTTGTATGATTCAATTGCATTGTCAAGCATACCATTGGCGGCATAAATTTCCGCTTTGGTATCAAGTGGGTTGGCTTCATTTGGCGCCAGTTCTATATATTTATCAATAGCCCATAAGGCTTTTTCAAAATCTCCATTTGCATCATACGCATATGCAAGCAGATTGTACGCCATTTTGAATTGAGGATCAATATTTATGGCGATGTTACAATTATCAATCGCTTCATGATAGTTAGCCATTCCATTTTTTAAAACAGCCAATAAATAGTAGGGTTTCTTTTCATCGGGGTACTGATTAATCGCATCATTTAACAATTTTTCATACAGTTTTCTATTTTCAGATCTGGAAGCCTCAAAAATATTTATAAATAATCGATCAATGGTGCTGGCGCCATCGCTGTATTCAAGTGCCTTAGATATTAGATTTCTATCTTTTATGTGGGCCAGATAATAATATGCCATTGCAAAAGTCGAGTCATATTTTAGGGCCATTTCAAAATCATTTTGGGCATCGGTGCTGTATAATCTATTATAATTTTCGATACCTTCGAGATAATGCCGATATGCCTGAGGTGAATGGGTAGTGTATTCAGCGATTTCCGGGTCTGGCTCCAGAAGAGCCTCAGATGGCAGATTTAGACTATTCTTAATTTGGATAGTCAATTTGTCTATTACCGAAAAGATATCATCATTTGATTCGCCCTCAATTTTCTTCGACGCCAAGACATCACCGGTTCCTACTTCTATTAGTTGAGTAGTTACGATTATTTGCGGCGAGGTTGAAAGGATATTACCGGTAATAATCCATTTTGCGCTGGTTTTTTTGGCGATTTGAGAGGCAGTAGTGTTATTAATATTTTTAATACCTTCTTTATTAAGCAAACCGAGTATATCTGAGAGATGTTGACTTGAAATGATATTGAGGTATTGAGATTCAGATAGATCAGAAATTAATAGATTTGCCACAATCTCACCTAATTTTAGACTGTCAGACTGGTCGGTAAGATTATCAAAATACATAACAGCGAGGCGATTGCTGGCCGCAGTTGCTTCTTTTGAGGGGTGAATATCAATTTGCCAATCTTTTAATATCAAGAAAACAAAAAATATAGCGGCTATTGATATTGGAATAATTGTCGGCCATACTTTTTTATGAGTAGTAGTCTTTTTATAATTGGACGAATTGGTTTTAGATATCTCTTCAATTGTATCTCGTATCTTTGGACTATGTTCTAGAAGATCAGCTGTTTGTTTAAACTTACTTACTTTTTCAAAACAAGAACTGCAATTATAGAGATGTACTTCAAATTCAAATTGTTCATTCTTTTCTAAAAGATTTAGCTCATAAGCATGGAGCATATTTTCGAACCGTTTGTCGATGCATCCACTCATCCCTATATATCTCCCTTTTCAAGGCAATGTTCAAGCATTGACCTGGCTCTGGATAACACTGAATACAGGTTATTCCGAGTTAGAGCCAACTTCTCGCATATTTCGACTACCGAATACCCATGATGATGAAGATTGAGTATGCGAGCATGTCTATTATTGATCGAGCCTATTTTCTTCAAACAATCTAAAAGCTGTAACTCCAAGGTGCTATCATGGCTAATCGGTTTATTCCCAATAGCTTTTTGCTCTAATTCTCCCAGTTTGTTTTCATGAAGCGCCTTGGTCTTGAAATAGTTTAATATCTTGTTGTTCAAAACCTTATGAGCCCAAGCCGCAATGTTATTTATCTTTTCAACGTCCTTATACTTATCAAAAACAGTCATCAGGGCCTCCTGCATCAGCTCTTCGCCATCACCCTGGTTCCATATCTTTCGTTGCACAAAAAGACGGAATCTTGCAGTTAGAAACTCAAAAAGTTGTTCTTCAGCTTTTTTACTGCCATTTTTGGCATCAATGTAAAATTTATTAATGTCTTCCATATAATCCTAATGCTAAATATATAGACATATAATTTATTTACAAGTGATTCCAGAAATAATGAAATAAATAGAAGTCTGATTGTGCAAGATGTATACATCCTGCTACACACTTCTTATAGTGGCGATAAAATAGGAATTTGACTAATTTATTGGAGGGTGTATGCGTTTTTCTATTTTTCTTGTTGGCGTACTTTTTCTTGCAATATGGTATCCCGTTGAGGCTCAAAACCTGCTTGATGGACCGGAGTGCATTGCATTTGATTCATTAAGAAACCGTTATTTAGTAACTAATGTATATAGCGGGCGTATTGTTGAGTTTGATATTAATGGTAATCAAGTGCGATATTGGGGTAATACATATCATGCCGGATATGCACTTGGCTGTCTCATTGAAGGTAACACATTTTATTATTCATCTGGTGATTCATATATTTATGGCGTTGATCTTGATACCGAAGATGAAGTCTGGATATGGACTAATGGAATGGGTATGGGGGTTGATGGTCTGGCGACCGATACTTCAGGTTATCTATATGTAGTTGGCAGGATCACTGGCCAAATAAAAAAAATAAACATTAGTGATAAGAGTACGACCACTCTTGTTGGCAGCGGTCTTCCGCAATATCCGCAAGAGTTATATTTCGATGCTCCAAATAACCGGCTTGTTGTTTGTTCGTGGGCCAAAAACGCACCTATTGTTGCCGTGGATGTAATCACTGGGGCCATTACATCTTTGGTGTCTGATAATGTCGCTTGGCGCGATGGTATTACGATGGATCCCGATGGAAATATTTATACGGCAAGTGAGGTATATGGGGTAGTGACTATGTTTGAAAACACATTTACACAACCACCAGTAACAATTATTGGGGGGTTGGCAGGGCCATCGGGGTTGGAGTTCAATTGGAGGGATTCTGTTTTGGTAGTTCCCGTCACCGATATTGATACGGTGTTATTTCTTTCCATGCATGATTATGACGAAGATGATGTCTATGATTTTAAAGACAATTGTTTTGATATTCCTAACTCCGATCAGGCTGATAACGACGATGATGGGGTTGGCAACATTTGTGATAACTGCCCGGAGACTGTTAATAGTGAACAGGTCAATTCTGATAATGATATATTAGGTGACGCCTGTGATAATTGTCCCCAGGTTGATAATTTAGATCAGATCGATAGTGAGGGAGATTTGGTTGGCGATGCCTGCGATAATTGCCCTGAGCATGTTAATCCGGGACAGGAAGACAGTAATGGAAATGACGTTGGCGATGTTTGCGATTATGTTTGCGGTGACATTGATGGTACCCCTGGGATTAATATCCTTGATATTGTTTTCCTGATAAACAATGTATACAAAGCGGGCCCGGACCCTGATCCTCTGGAATCAGCTGATGTCAATCATGATTTACTCATCAATATATTAGATATAGTACACCTGATTAATAACGTCTACAAGGGTGGCGTAGAGCCAGAATGTGTGGTTTGGTAAGCAATGACAAAAACTAATATTTTATTCTTGGCTTTCCTACCGCTAATTTTGCCGCTGGGACTTAGTTCTCAAAATTTAATAAATGGAGCAGATTGTGGCACTTATGATATCGCTAATGATAGGTATTTTATCTCAAATTGGTATGATGGCACGATAGTTGAAATTGATAATGAAGGAAACCATAGCTATTTTGCAACAGGTCTGGGGATTTCAAATGGTACTCATATTCTTGGGGATACTCTTTATTCAACTGGTGGATTTTATTATCTCGATGCCTGGGATCTGACTACGGGCAGTCGATTATGGCGCAAATATATAGGGGGATCAGCTCAGGTCGATGGTATTACTGCTGATAATTCAGGAAATATTTTTATAACAAGTTATTCGGGCGGTCCAGGAACTTCCGGCAATCCGCATATTTATAAATTTAATATATCAACACAAACAAGCGAATTATATGTCTCATCAGGATTAGATGAAATACCATCTGACTTATATTTTGACGAAGCAAATAATCGTCTTTTACTTGTATCATTTGATATCCCGGGAAGAGTACAGGCGATTGATTTATCAGATGCTTCTGTTTCCACCGTCGTAACAACACCATATGAGAAACTAAGTGGAATCGAGAGGGATATTGACGGGAATTATTACATTTCCTGCAAAGCTGGACAAGTCTTTAGATACGACAATGATTTTACTAATCCGCCAACTTTAATTTCATCCAGCCCTACTGATCCATGCGCTCTCGGATACAATCCGATAAACAATATTTTGGCTGTTCCTTATTTTGCCGACAATCTATTAACACTTATTCCACTGAATGATACCGACGGCGATGACGTTCTGGATTATCAAGATAATTGTATTGATGATGCAAATTCGGATCAAGCTGATACTGATGAGGATGGCGTAGGAGATGCCTGTGATAATTGTCCCCAGGTTGATAATTTAGATCAAATTGATACCGATGGAGATTTGATTGGTGATTTCTGCGATAATTGCCCTGAGCATGTAAACCCGGGACAGGAAGACAGT
>JAAERC010000280.1 GCA_024230695.1 Candidatus Zixiibacteriota bacterium | reverse complement strand
CCATTCAAACCAGCATTCCGGGTTACCGTCAATACCCTGGATTGTGATCCATCCTTTATCCATTTCAACCGATACCGGCAGATCAGCATAATATTGATACAACTCAAAGGCCCCTCTATAAATCAAACCGGTTTGATTTCCCACGCAATTTACATCGTATGATGCCACCAAAGCATCCGGTCCCCCATTACTATCAGAATAAAATCTAATTTGAAATGCCATTGGGCTTTCATAACAGACATACCAGCTATCCCCGGTATAATATCCATTAATTCCCCAAAAGCAGACTTGATTAATTGAGCCGGTGCTGACAAAATTATCAAAAACCAAAATTGATCCAACCGCTCCATTATCTGATGTGGATGCAATCCAGTTAGTATCTGTCGGCGCCTGAAATTGTTGTCCAAAAAGAGATTGAGTAGGACACCCAACTGTAAAGGATGAACTCTTTGATAAATTCAATATATCGCCAATATTTTCTGTTTGATCTGGGTCAGGAGAGATTTCTGTTTGTTTTTCAACTCTGGATTCATTTTGGTCGGCAAAAACAGCTAATGGATACAAATAAAATATGACACATATGGTCATCAATAATAATTTATTATGCTTCAAAATATCTCTCCAATCACCTAATTCCTAATTTAGAAATACATCCATATCTTTAAGCGGCATTTTGGCGGGGTTTATTAAATTTTATCAACAGGTGGCAACAGTGGAATGAATAAAAAATCAAACTAAATAATATTTTGATACATCCACTATTCATTTTTAATATAACCACTTTTTTGAATTATCCAACATCAATAATATTCCAAAGTCTGCCAATATATTTCCCCTGCAATACCTCAAATCTCTACCTATATAAACGAAACAAATTAATTAATGTTTTATTCTTTATATAAAGGTTTCGTATAAGTGCCTTTTCTTTCAATATTGTTTTATCAAATTTCAATTAATTAAAATCTTAAAATATGATAACGTGATGTCTGCTAATGGATTACTTAAAATAATACCGGTTTTATATATAATTTTCATTTTCCAATTCCTGCTTTGAATGGCAAATTTCTATAAAGAAAATATAAGTTACTGTTGAAGAAATATTTTTCACCAGAATATCCGCTTTAGATAATAGCTTAAAAGCCGAAATCAATAAAAACAGATTTAGTTTCCTCAAATAACCTACGGGGTGAGCAAATGTTAAAAAAAACTGCTATTTTTGCTGGTTCGGCTATAATAATCAATGTATTCATTTTTTGTCTGTCAATATCTTCCACTAATGCTCAGAGTCCTCAAACTACTCCGCCATTAGAAATTGAAGATAGAGAGCTGCCGCCCAGAACCGGTTTTAGGCCTTCAAATGTTGATCTATCTCATTTAAATGGATATCTGTCAGCTCAAAAATTATCAGTCACTAACGCAGTCGCAGAATTTGATTGGCGCGATTCAGGTGTTGTAACAGCTGTTAGAAATCAGAGTACTTGTGGATCATGTTATGCTTTTGCGTCTTTAGCCAATTTTGAATCTAAAATGCTATTTGACAATGAAGGAACTTTTGATTTTTCAGAAAATAATGCCAAAGAGTGTAATTATTATGATGCCAGTTGCGGCGGCGGAAGTTTTCAGCTTCTCGCCAATCTGTATTCAAGAGATGGTATTGTTTTGGAATCTTGTGATCCGTATTCAAACAGTGATGTTGCCTGTAACACAGGTTGTGCAACAATAAAAACAATGCTTGATTGGAGAATCATTTCGACCAATGCTGTTCCGGCGACTAATACCCTTAAGAATTATATTCAAACTTATGGTCCTGTTTACACCACCTATTATGCCGGTGATCCCAGCGATGCTACATGGGCATCTGAAATGAACAGCTACGATGGTTCCTATACGATGTATTATACCGGAAGTTTTGCCACCAACCATGCCGTTATGATAGTTGGTTGGGATGACAACCTTACACATGCCGGAGGCACCGGGGCCTGGATTGTGAAAAACAGCTGGGGGACAGGTTGGGGTGGAACCTGTGGATTTGGCGCTGAAAAAGGGTACTTCACTATCGCCTATAATTCAGCCAATATTGGGCAATACTCATCCTATGTATATGATTGGCAGGATTATGATGATGCCGGGTTTTTTATGAACTATGATGATGGCGGTTTTACCAATTATTGGGGATATTCATCGCCGACCGGCTGGGGGATGTGTAAATTTACCGCTCCTGATGATATTGATTTG
>JAAERC010000279.1 GCA_024230695.1 Candidatus Zixiibacteriota bacterium | reverse complement strand
GATCATGTTATGCTTTTGCGTCTTTAGCCAATTTTGAATCTAAAATGTTATTTGACAATGAAGGAACCTTTGATTTTTCAGAAAATAATGCCAAAGAGTGCAATTATTATGATGCCAGTTGCGGCGGTGGAAGTTTTCAGCTTCTTGCCAATCTGTATTCAAGAGATGGTATTGTTTTGGAATCATGCGATCCATATTCGAACGGCGACGTTGCCTGCAACACAGGTTGTGCAACAATAAAAACAATGCTTGATTGGAGAATCATTTCGACCAATGCTGTTCCGGCGACCAATACCCTTAAAAATTATATTCAAACATATGGTCCTGTTTACACCACCTACTATGCCGGTGATGCCAGCGATGCATCATGGCAAAGCGAAATGAACAGCTACGATGGTTCCTATACGATGTATTATACCGGAAGTTTTGCCACCAACCATGCCGTTATGATAGTTGGTTGGGACGACAACCTTACACATGCCGGAGGAACTGGTGCTTGGATTGTGAAAAACAGCTGGGGGACAGGCTGGGGCGGCACCTGTGGATTTGGCACTGAAAAAGGGTATTTCACAATCGCCTATAATTCGGCAAATATCGGGCAATATTCTTCATATGTATATGATTGGCAGGATTATGATGATGCCGGGTTTTTTATGAACTATGATGATGGCGGTTTTACCAATTATTGGGGATATTCATCGCCGACCGGCTGGGGGATGTGTAAATTTACCGCTCCTGATGATATTGATTTG
>JAAERC010000278.1 GCA_024230695.1 Candidatus Zixiibacteriota bacterium | reverse complement strand
GATCGCCGAATCAAGGTATGTAGTTCTGATCTGCTTCCGAATTTGCAGTGTGCAATTTTTTGCAATTTCTGCTTGCAATGTTCATTTACATGCCACATACTACACACGGTTTGTAGTTGTATAATATATATTCTGCATATGGGTTGGTATATTCCGTTTTTGTTCTGTTTGAGACTGTATGACCCTTTCTTACCCGGTGTCAACACGCTGGGCTTTCCCTCGTGGATCCTCCCTTAGGGGGAGTTGATCCGCTTGAGGGTTGAAGCTGGTATCGGGGACCACCTGGGGTCAGTTAAAGGGCAACATACAACCGAAGGTAGGCAAATAAACCAAGTGTCAACATTTCACGTTGCTGCTCCATATGGAGTGGCACCAAAAAAATATTTCAGTACTCACCAAAACTATAAAAAATAACATGGTAATTATGAAAAGACACAAGAAGGGCTAGAAAATACATGGACCGAAAAATTGACTGTTTCAGTAGTTAATATCTATATCTTTATCTATATATCTATATCTATATCTTTCTATATCTTTATCTCACATCTATATTTTACAACAAAAGCGCTTCCTTCACCGATTTTTCTGATATTCATCCCGGTCATGTGCTAACTTTCGTTGCAATCACATAAAATGATAAATCGATAATTTATCAATTGGTTTCTGATCAATCAATCAATCGATAATTTTGATAAACTGCAAGGTGATTCCTTCTTCGATAGTGCAATATCTGGGTGCGATTCAGTGCGCTT
>JAAERC010000277.1 GCA_024230695.1 Candidatus Zixiibacteriota bacterium | reverse complement strand
CACCTCTTAATATCAAGTGCCACTATGTCTGCTCTCGGCCAAAAGCAGATATCAGACTACCTTTTCCATAGCCCTATAGTCTGTTAATATCCAATATCAGTAAAGAATCTAGGTCTGGGGCAGAATGCTGTCTGTCAGTAGCTTCATCCCCCCTCCCTGAATATAAATGAGAATTGCTACGGTAGCGGCATATTACAATATTGGTGCCCGCCACCTAATCACCTGTTAGGCATCCCAAAAAACATGGTAAAATACGCCCCATTCAGCATCATTCAAGAAAAATTAGATTCTGATTTTGAGGGTCTTCATAAAAGAGTAATCTCTTGGTTGATGTTCTTTGCTAGCAATAAGGGTGAAATTGAAATGCATGACGGCAAAACAATAAAACCATGCAATATAGAATTTGATGGCTCAATCCGCGAAATTTACTGGCAAAATTTCATTCAACCTTTTCTAAAAGAAAGCATTACAAATACATTTGAAAAAACAAGAGAATTTGCCAATCAATATAATATTGACACAAAAGCAATGCTTCATGAGGCCTATGAAACCTTAGAGATAAAGATTCGAGATATTTTCCGGCATATGATCGAAACAGACCAAAAGATAAGGGGCAAAGGTTCTCCTACGTCAGTAGACCGTTACAATCCAAAGCGTGAAATATATCAAATAATTTCATTTCTAGAAATCAGATACGCCGCAGAGTTGGCTATTATGCCAAAGCCTAAAAACAAATTGGAACTATTCTATGAAAGACAAAAGTTTTATATTTGGGCTATCCCCATAATAACTGGAATAATAATAGAAATATTTCCAATATTTGGCTAACCAGACAATTAACGCTGGCCGAAAAGGATTAAAGGGGTCTGACCCCTTTAATTCGGACGCTGCGCGTCCTCAGCGGCGGCTGACTTTGGTGTTCTTTTCAAAACCAATCGTGGCTTCAAGTTTACAGCAGGCGCCGGTTAGCTAAACGTTAAGCAACAAAGGTAGTTCATGGATATTCCAGGAAGATTACTATGTGACGATTTGGTATTTCATTTCACCGCTGCAAATACTGCCATTGAGCATATCCTTCACAATGGATCTATGCGGTTTTCTCCAATGGGCGAAAT
>JAAERC010000276.1 GCA_024230695.1 Candidatus Zixiibacteriota bacterium | reverse complement strand
TGCCCATATTCCAGCGCCGCCATAATCTGCACCACCAGTATTGTTGTAAATAACATTATTTTTAATTTTCCCGGCGGCAAAATTCGAAACGATTCCAGCCCCATAAAGTCCCCTATTATTAATTATAACATTATTTTGAATTGTAGGATTGCCGTCACCATATCTAATTCCTCCTCCACCGGCGCTGACAACATCTTCCCGGTCTACCGCTTCATTATCGATTATCAAATTATTTTTAATTATCGGAGAAGAAAATTCAATAAGAATCCCTCCGCCTTCACGATAATCACGGTTATAATGGATATCAGTCCAAACAGTTCCGACTCCCCCGGTTAACGTAAAACCGCAAAGCATTGCCGTTGAATCCTCACCTGAAACAATAAGTACACAGCTTGCCGTATCAGGATGAACAGGTTGACTGCCGTCAATTATCGTATTTTCTATATGGGATACATCGTTATCAAACAGATATTGACTGGCAACGACGACATTCATACCATTGAGATTTAAATTTTCATAATATCTGCCATGAGAAACTAAGACAGTATCGCCATCATCAGATATATCGATACCTTCCTGAATAGTTCCATAATCGCCCGGGATGTTTATTATTGTGGCTGAGGATTCTATTGCTATAAAAAGTAATAAAAGAAAGATAATAAAATAGTATCTGATTTTCATATCAACTCCTCAATTATTCAAATTAAATATTTTCTCGAATTCATTTGTATCAATTATCTCTCTAAAAACTTTTACATAATCGGGAGATTCCATAAAGGGCATATTCCTGAAAATTCCAATACACTTTGTTTCTACCAAATCTTGAAATTCTTCGCTCTTTGTTTTTGCGATATTCTTGATTTTCTCGGCGCCCATCCTGGTAAATCGTAAATTCTCAGGATCGATAATACCTTGATCAATTAGCGCTTTGGCTTTAAGTCTGCAGCGACACGAATTATGTTCATTTATCAAACTGCATCTTTCGTTCATGAAATTCAGAATTTTCTGTCTTCCCCGCGATAACTGCTTACGAAAATTATCACGGCTGATCCCTAATACTTCGCTTCCGGTTTTATCGCTCACAGCGAAAATTGCTCCCAGGATAAAAGTCAATCGTTTCTTCCTGTCCAAACATAATAACATTCCGGAAATACATTCCAACTTGGTTTCTTCGACTATAAGGTTTTCATCAACCGGTAGTTCATTAGGATTCGGAAGATTACTATCCGGAGTATTATCAATCCCATGACCGTAGCTTTCAAAAGAACAGAAAAACTGCTCCGCCTTTTTCCTTTTCATATCAATTACATGATTGGCGGCAATTCGATAAAGCCAGGTCCTGAAATCGCTGTTTCCTTTGAATGTTGACAAGCGGGTTACCATTTTTATAAGTATTTCCTGGGTAACATCTTCTGCGTCTTCGGGAAGCATAACCATCCGCAGAGCGATGTTATATATCCAGTTTTGGTGTCTTTTAATTAACTCCTCCAATGCCCGGCGGTCACCATTTAGAGTTTTAGTTATTAATTTATTATCTTCTGCTTTCACAGCATCATTCTCCGCAAAAATATATATCATGTCCTCTCCTGAAACAGAATATTACTACTCTATGTATTTAGACGTAAATAATAAAACAAAGTGACAGTTTGATATAATTTTATTCTTTAAATCCTGAAAACTACGGGGGGTTTTTTATTGTGTACGCTATTTTGATCAAAATTCGCAAGGTTCGGCGACCCTGCGACATGTAAAATTTGATAGTCAGCACGTGGGGCTGATCTAGACTAATCTGTCAGTCTATTAGGAACAGGTCGTATCCTGTTCCTGCATTTCATTTTATCTACCCATTCCTTTGCGTCCGCCGCCTCCTTTACGCCCTTCACGTCCTTGTGGCCTTCGTTCCTGCCCTCCTTCACGGCGTTCTTTTCGGATTTTATCATAAGCTTTTCTTTGATCTTCGTTGAGAACTTTCATGATTTCCTTATCAGTTTTATCCCTGAGTTCTTTCAGCTGAGTCATGGCCTGGCGAGGATCACCCGATTCGCTGTTGCGATAGTTTTCTGCGCGGTCATCCAAATCAGCCAGTATTCCACGAATTTTTCCGGTCTGCGCATCGGACAGACTAAGCTGATCTTTCAATCTCAGTACGCGGATTTCCTGATGAACATCCATTCTGAGGGCGTTGTATTTCGGTTTCTGCTCATCGATTAATATTGCGTCTATCTGGCTATCAACAAGCATTCCTCTATCGAGACGAGGGCGCATGTTATTGGGTCTATCCCCTCCACCGCGTTTACCTCTCTCACGATCGCCTCCGGGAGGGCCGCCTTGCGGACGGTCGCCCATTTTGCGCATCTCGCCGTCACGTTTCCCGGCTTCCGGGTTGCTAATACAGTTTGAGATAATTTCACGCACTTCGTTAGTCTGATCGGGGGTGAGATTAAGTTCATGCTGAAGTTTCCCGGCAAGATTAGCAACATCAGCCTTATCCTGAGCGGATACGGACGAAATCCCAAGCACAACAAGTAACGCCGTTAATAATAGTATTTTGTATTTCATTTTTATTACCTCGGAATTTAATATTTAGATTGAATTATTCCTTTTCTGATTGTTAGACACTAATAAACACTATTGGTTTAATTCAATTGATACTGCATTCCCATGCTTAATAAAAACATGTTTCTTATCTTAATTAATGATAATGATAAATATTTATTGACATTAATGATAAATGCGTGCAGTTTTCATAGATGTATTAAATAATTATGTAATACATAATTCGAATTATTGTAAAATTTAATTCAGGGATTTTTATTTATGAGAATAATAGAAGGTAAATTACCCGAGAGCATAAAACAATTGATTGGTACAAAGTCAATTGACAAGGATTCGCCAATAGAAGCAAAAACCTTTAAAGAACTAATGAAACTTATAGCGCAACTCGCTTATTTAAACAAGGACTACCTACTTTTTTTTCGCGGACAAAATCTTGATTATAAAAATAGAGTTGGTGCCTCATCATTTTATCCAAGTATATATAGATATGATTCTCTTTCTAACGAAGAGATACGCTACCAATTTGACATCCTGAATCAAACCTCAATTAGTTTAGTAGAAGCATTCAAACAAAGCGGCATAGATGGTTATCAGGAAATGAGAAAGAAAAAATATATCCAATGGAGTATTTTACAACACTATGAAGTCTGTAAAACGCCATTACTAGATATGACTCATTCAGTCCGTGTAGCCTGTTCATTTGCACAGAGGAATAATTCTTCAGAATATTCATACATATCTGTATTTGGTCTGCCATATTTAACAAATAGAATTTCAATAAATTCTGAACACGATTTAGTTAATGTTCGTTTATTAAGTATCTGTCCGCCTGATGCCTTAAGACCGTATTTTCAAGACGGCTATATGGTTGGAACTGAAGATGTTACAGACAACTACGAATCTAAAACCGAGTTGGATTTCAACAATAGACTAATTTTAAAAATTAGGATACCATCGTCCAAAGACTTTTGGGAGAAAGGACTTACCAGAATTCCAGATAATGTTTTATATCCCCAAAGGGATCTCGTAGCCAAAATTTGTAAATCTATTAAAACTAATTTAGTGACAGAAATTCATCCTGGTGATATTGGCACATTCTTAAAATCATGGATTGAGCTAGAAGAATTTCTGATTGAGAACGCCAGTAAGAAAAAAGTGAAAACACTGTCAGTTAGAAAAGCTATATCGGTATTAATAAAGTCTCAGTCAATCGAGCAAAACTTGGGATATAGAATAGATAATATTAGGAAATTCAGAAATCAGTTAGTTCATAAACCAAAAGAAATAAAAGCAACAAGTATAAAGGAATATATTGCCATGTTAGTGGATATTAAGAGAGTATTAAAAAACAATAATTTATAAATATTTGTATATGTAATATTTCAGCTGATGCAAAATTATCTAAACAATTCCAATTGCTAAAATAAATTTAATACATCCACTGTAACAAAGTATGTAACTACTATTCAAATTTGGGGATTCCAGAGATAGGTGTCGAAATCAATGGTGTCTTTTTCGTTAAATACAACTCCTTCTCCTTCAAGCATCGCTTTCTGGATTTCGTAGCCGTAGCCCGGTTTTAGTGAAATAGTTCCTTTGCTGTTTATTACTCTATGCCAGGGGAGGTTTTCTTTATCGGAACTGGAATGCAGTATCCTTACCACCTGACGAGCGCCATGAGGATTACCTGCCAGCAATGCAATCTGACCGTATGTGGCAACTTTCCCTTCCGGGATTAATTTGATGAGTTCAATTACTTTTTTAGTGAAATGTTCCATATGATAAATTTATCGAAATACCGCTGTGTACGGTAGGGCTTTGAAATAATACCCTTGAGATTACCACGTCGCTTCGCTCCTCGTAATGACGGATTTTGCGTCTTTGCGAACCTTCGACTTGTCGAAGGTGTGGCAATCTCCTAAACTGATATTAATGTGTGACAGGGTCACTGTACCCTGCCAAATACTGCCGGGTGCGGCGACCCGGCAGCACAAGATTTATAACCTACATTTAAAATTAATATTTAACAATTCTTAATTTGACAATTATATTTCCACTAATCAAGCAAATCTATGGAATCAGCAATTCTTTTGCAACCGTTCCTCCTAATTCCATAGTACATACGATTTTTAAAATGGAAATTTAGCCTATGGTGGTCTAATCCGGGAATGTATTCCCACATAAAAATCAGTGTCGAAATATAGAGCTTTAAATATAAAGTTTTATTATAATAGCCTTACCAAGTTAGATCAAAGCTGGGAATCGAAAAATGAAAAGAAGAAGATTTTTTAATACTATAGGCGTTCTTGCCGGGGCTTCCATTCTAACAAAACCAAGCCTATTGAATGCAGATGTTGATGTAATCGGTATGCTGCGAAAATCCGATATTAAAGACCTGTCATTTTGGAAGACTGTCCGGGAACAATTCATTTTCCCCCGCGACTATATCTATTTGAACACCGGAGGAATTGGAGCGGTACCTTCAGTAGTTTTGGATAAAGTCTGTACAACGTTGAATAAATTGGAAGAACATCCCAAACCGGGGCATGATTTAAAAACATGGTTGAAAATTAAAAGCAAATGCAGGCGTTTCATTGGTAATAAGTGTCTTGAGAAAGAAATTGCCCTGATAAGTTCTGCGACAGAGGGGATAAACATTATCTTAAATGGGCTACCTTTAGAAAAAGGCGATGAGATAATCACAACTGTCCATGAACATCCTGCACTGAATATACCTCTTCTCAATAAAATGAAGAATGATGGAATCGTATTGAAGACTTTCGATCCTGACCTCACAGACGGGATTAATAACGTCAACCTCGTCAATGATTTGATAAGCGAACGGACAAAACTTATATTTATAAGTCATATCACATGCATTATGGGTCAAATACTTCCAGTGGCGGAAATCGGTGAATTAGCAAGAAGCCGGAATATATTGTTTGCGGTCGATGGCGCTCAAGCGGTAGGGATGATGCCACTGGATATTAATCCTGATGTTTTTGATTTCTATACATCAAGCGGACATAAATGGACTTTAGGGCCGAAACGGACCGGGATTCTAATTGTAAGAAAACAGTTATTCGATGTATTGAAACCTACGACCGTTGGCGCATATTCAGATAAATCCTGCGATATCGTAAAACAGGATTTAGAACTATATCCAACCGCGCAGAGATACGAATACGGTACGCGGAACGAAGCTTTATTCCACGGACTGGATACAGGATTGGATTTATTACTGGCAATTGGATTGAAAAATGTGCAAGATCACAACATCTCTTTGGCCGAATATTTCTGCAGTAAGCTTAGTGAAATCCCGAGTGCTGTGCTGATGTCGCCGTCTGAGAAACAATATCGTTCGGCTATTATTACATTTAGAATTGAGGGAACAGATACAAAAGAACTTATTTCTTTTCTCAAAGACAGTAATATAAGAGTTAGAAGAATCAGCGAAATTGGACTTGATGGTATTCGTCTCTCTTTTCACATTTATAATAACGAAGAAGAAATCGATTTTCTTATATCCAGAATAGAATTATTTGTTGATAATTAGGATAAACAAATATGAATGAGTATGTAGTCGGAGTTGACCTCGGGGGGACAAAAGTAGAGGCCTGCCTTATGGACATGGATCGAAATCTACTCGGCCGTCGCCGTGTTTATTCCGAAGCTTCTAAAGGATTAAACTGTGTTATCGAAAATATCCTCACGGTTATTGATAAAGTTTCCGGAGGGAAAAATTATTCAGCTATCGGTATAGGAACTCCCGGTACTTATATCGAATCAACCGATACTTTATACGGTTCGCCGCACACGCCGGTATATGAGACACCCGGTTTCTTAAATCGTCTAAGAGAAGAACTTAATGTCCCCCTGATTGTCGAAAACGACGCCAACTGTCTTGGACTGGCAGAATTCTACGCCAGTTGTTCCGGCAAATACAATTATGTCATGGCGGTGATTATCGGTACCGGGATGGGCTATGGTTTGATTCTGAATAATAAATTGTACCGAGGAGCAATTGGCGCCGCCGGGGAGATAGGGCATACATCTATCGACTATAACGGAAGGCTTTGTCAATGCGGCAGAAATGGATGCGCCGAAGCGTATCTTTCGGGACCAAGTTTAAGCAGACGCTATCATGAGATGTCCGGAAAAAAAGTAGAACCTAAAGAGATATATGAGGATTATAAAACCGGGGATGAACCGGCAGTGAAATTATTTGAAGAGAGTTGTCATATTATGGGGGAGGTTTTCGCCAATGTGATAAACGCTTTCGATCTGGAAGCGATTATACTCGGAGGAGGAATTTCGAACATTCCTATATGGTATGACAAAGTCCGGGTATATATGGAAAAATCGATTTTCGGCCCTCCGCGCAAGAAAATACCTATTATAAAAGCGAAGTTGGGAGATTCAGCCGGAGTTGTCGGAGCCGCATA
>JAAERC010000275.1 GCA_024230695.1 Candidatus Zixiibacteriota bacterium | reverse complement strand
ATCTTGATGATAATAGCGAATGGAGATATTTTGATCGAAACGATAATTTAACATCTAACCTTCCCGTTTCAATTGATTATTATGATGGAACCTTTGTTGTCGGGACCGACAATGCTGGTATTTTTACTTATTACTGTGGTTCTAATCCTTTAATTGAAACATCGATAAATGCAGTTAATCTTCGCGAGGATAACAGCCAGTTAGGTTCAAATACGGTTACTGTTGTTAAATATGATAATCATGGCGTTCTTTGGGTGGGACACAAATATGGTTTATCACGGTACGATGAAGGGATCCCTCGTTTTGATGATTTTGTTCTGCCGGCCGGATTTGGTCCCTATGTAACTACTTTGATATTTGATGGCCGTGATAATCTTTGGATCGGCGCTCGTAATGGTCTGGCATACTGTAATAAGGCTACCGGGGAATTTACAGTCTATACGACCTTAAATTCCGGTTTGCCTGATAATCTGATAAATGCTTTAACCATAAATCAAGTGACTGGTGACTTGTGGGCAGGAACCCCATTAGGTTTAAGTCGCTTTAAATCTCTAATTGGATCGCCAACCAATGATGTGGCTCAAATTTCAGCTTTCCCTAATCCGTTTCTGATCGGTAGTGGTGAGGAGCGGTTGAATTTTAATTACGATGGTTCGGCGGAAGTAAGGATATTTTCTCCGGCCGGGGAATTGGTTTATCAATCATCAATAAACATCCCCTGGGATGGTAAAAATCAGAGTGGAGTTGATGTTACCTCAGGCGTTTATTTGGCACTGGTTATTAATGAATCGGGCGAGGTTGGCCGGTGTAAGATTTTGTTGATTAGGGATTAATTGTTGCACCTTTACCCGCCATGTGTTAGTTCAAGGTGATTTATGAAACAATCAAAAAAAAGAAAAATATTGGTTATTGGGGGAGCCGGATATATTGGATCGGTTCTGGTTCGTCGTTTATTAGACTGTAAGAACAATGTGGTTGCTCTCGATAATCTTCTTTATAATAATCAAGGCTCATTAACAGATATAATTGAACAGCCTGGCTTTTCATTTATTCAAGGTGATTTCTGTGATAATGCAATATTAGATAAAGCGATGAATGGTGTTACCGATGTTGTTCTTTTGGCCGCGCTGGTTGGTGATCCGATGTGCAAAAAATATCCTGATGATGCAAAAAGAATCAATCTTGATGGCAGTATAGATATTATAAAAAGGTTGAATAGTTATCCTGTTGATAACTTTGTTTTTCTGTCAACTTGTAGCAATTATGGACTTCGTGATACCGATGAACCGGCTGATGAAAAAGCTGAACTTAATCCGAAATCGCTTTACGCCGAGACCAAAGTGGGTGTTGAGCAATATCTATGTGAAAATTCGGATAACTTAAATTATGATTGGACGATATTGCGTTCGGCAACTGCTTTTGGATTATCACCCCGAATGAGATTTGATTTGACTATATCAGAATTTACCCGGGAACTTGCGCTTGGCCGGGAACTTTTAGTGTATGATGCAGATACCTGGCGCCCATATTGTCATGTTGATGATATCTCAAAGGCAATAATCAAGGTATTGGAAGTCTCTAAGGAAAAATCTGCCGGTGAGATATTTAATGTTGGCAGTAATAACGAAAATCACACCAAAAAAAGCATTGTCAATATTATCTCTACTCATCTAAAGGATGGCCATGTCAAATATGAACAGGGCGGTCGTGATCCCAGAAATTACAGGGTAAACTTCGATAAAATATCCAGAGTTCTTGATTTTCAAGCAGAAAGAACTGTGGAGGATTCGGTAATTGAATTAATTAAAAATATAAAAGCTGGTCGTTTTGTTGATATAGAGAGTAAGAAAAACTTTTTCGGCAATTACTTTTTAAATCAATGAATTACGGTTTTCTGTAAAACCTGAAATATTAATATGGCTTATAAAATTTATTCAGATAAAGATTTGTCGCAGGAGCAGTGGGATAATTTTATGGGGGATTCATTTTTTTTATCGACACAGTTTGCTTCTTTATGGAGAGCCAAAAAAGGTGAGCCATTGTACTATCTTGATGAAGAGGATGGCGCAATAAAGGCCGGCATTGGTGGAGTTGTGTTTGGGAAAGGTCTTTTTAAGCGGTTTGATTCGATGCCTGATGGATTATATGGTGGACCATTCTTTGCGCCTGATTACGATTCTGAAAAACGACAGAAATTTCTTGTCTCGTTTGGGGAATATATAAAGAGTAATAATTATTTAAGAGCCAATATAAATAAACCAGAGGAAAATATATCTATTCCAATATTTGAAACTCAAACCACAGTTGAGCAAATGTTGGAGTTAAGTTCAGATGAATATATCCCCTCGAAAAAAGAAGTAAGAAAACATATTCGCGGATCAAAAGAAAGAGGCGGATTAGTTGAGGGGATTACCAATAAGAATGATCTTAATAGCTTTTATAAATTGGCCCTTAAATCGGAAAAATGTCATTTTCGTAAATTGATTTATCCAAAAGAGTTTTTTAGACGATTGTTAGAGTTGTCAAAAGTAAATAAAAAGATTCTTTGGCTTAAGGTAACAGTTGAAAACAAAATGATAGCATCCCAGATAACCTTTTTTGAAAAGGACAAGGCGCTTAATTGGGCGTTTTATTTCGATAAAAATTACAGTTTTTATAAGCCAGCATATTTGTTGGTAGATTATGCCTTAAACCATTCAATCAAAAATGATATAAAATATTTTAGTATGGGAGCTACTCCGGAGAATATTGAATCGGTTAAAAAATACAAGGAACGATGGGGTTGTGTGGAGCAGTTCTACAATAATTATACTTATCGAAGTTTTCTAGGGAGATTGATTTGTGGTTGGAGGCGCCGATGAGAGTCCTTCTTCTGGCCGATGGACGTTCGGTGCATACTGTTCGGTATCAAACGGAAATGCAATCTTTGGGAGTTGAAGTCGTTTTGGCATCAATCGAGGCCGGAGATACAGTAGATATTAACTTAAAATCTATTACCGGAATAAGCGGTATCGATTATGCCCTGGCATCACGAACTATAAAACAAATAGTACAAAAAGGGAAGTTTAATATAATCAATCCTCATTTTGCCTGTGGCTATGGCTTTATGACCGCTTTTTCGGAAGTATGGAAAACAAAACCGGTACTGCTTCATTGTCTTGGTTCAGATATTTTAGTATCTCCCAAGAAATCATGGCTTCATAAGTGGCGGGTAAAATATGCTCTTAAAAAAGCAGATCAGATAGTTGTTGACTCCAGGTATCTCGGTTCTCAAGCAATGAAAATATATGATAAAACAGATCATAGGGTAATATTCTGGGGCGCGGATAATTCTGCGTTT
>JAAERC010000274.1 GCA_024230695.1 Candidatus Zixiibacteriota bacterium | reverse complement strand
CCTCCCCATGAACCTGGAGTCTTCCCAACGTGGCTTGGTCAGTTGGGGTGCAATTTAATTATTGCCGGAGGTATGGGAGGAAGAGCTGTTGGAATGTTCCAGCAAAATGGTATTCAGGTTGTTATGGGGGCTCAATGCAAAAAACCGGAAGATATTGTGATCGAGTATTTGAATGGACAACTTATAACAGGTTCCAATCCCTGCGATGATCCGGGATTTCATAAGGGTGATCATGAGGGATGTTCAAATCATTAGAGTTATGTAATATATTTTAGATTTCTGACAGGCTATTATTAATGCTTACAAAAGAACAAAAAGATCGGCTAAAAAAGCAAGAGAATGAAATATCTAATAACATGCGTGCCATTAAACATAGGATTGTTGTTTTTAGTGGTAAAGGTGGCGTTGGCAAAACAACCGTTTGTGTAAATCTTGCCTATGGCCTGCAAGCAAACGGATATAAAGTCGGAATACTGGATGCCGATATAACTGGTCCTAATGTACCCAAAATGTTGGGACTACAGGACCAGCCATACGGCCGGAACAATAAGCTAATCCCACCGATATGTCATGATGTGAAAGTTATTTCCGCCGCAAATCTTGTTACTGATTATGAGCCGATTGCCTGGCGTGGTCCAATGCGATCAAAATTATTATTTCAGTTTCTTGGTGAAGTACAGTGGGGGCCATTAGATTTTCTTCTTGCTGACCTTCCTCCCGGTACTGGTGATGAATTGATTACTTTGACCCAACAAATGGAACCAGAGATGGCAATAATCGTAACCACTCCGCAGGAGATATCACTTATAGATTCTGTGCGGGCAATAAATCTTGCTAAACAATTAAAGATTCCTAAAATT
>JAAERC010000273.1 GCA_024230695.1 Candidatus Zixiibacteriota bacterium | reverse complement strand
TATCTCCTGCCTGAAAGTCTCAAATTCTTTTGATTGACTTCCGCCGGGAAATATTGATTCCAGATCCCATTTGGGGGCCGGGGGCATTTTTGTGGTTTCCATTTGTGGACTCATTTTTATTCTCCTATGGGATTTCTGATTTATTTTTCCAGAAAATTTATTATTTTGTTATATCAGTAACGAATTATACGGCTATTTGTTCTATTTCTCAAGCAATATTGTTTATTGGTTTTCCTGATTTTCGGCTTTTTAAGGTTGTTTTGGATATTAATTATTTTTTCAATAAAATTCGTTTATCGGGCATTATTCAATGCAGTTGGACTTGCACTTTTCTTAAAAAAATGTAAATTAGCCGAAGGTAAAAAGTAGAATATAAAGATTATTTATAATACTATTTGGAGGCTAATATGGGAAACTTTCGAGTTCCGGAAGCAGAAAATGAACCTATCTATTCCTATGCGCCGGGGACGCCAGAGCGTGAGGGATTGGTCAAAGCTATTGATGAGTTGAAAAAGGAATCTATTGATATTCCAATGATCATTAATGGCAAGGAGATCCGGGTCGGTGATCCGAAAAAAATCACAGCACCGCATAATCATTCGTTGGAACTTGGTCAGTGGTATCAGGGTGGTCAGAAGGAGATCAATGATGCAATAGCATCCGGTGCCAAAGCCAAAGATGATTGGGAACATATGCCATTTGAGGAACGCGCCGCGATATTTCTGAAGGCGGCCGATCTTTTGGCTGGACCATATCGTAATATTGTTAATGCCGCCACCATGCTGGGGCATAGCAAGAACGCTTTTCAGGCGGAGATCGACGCTGTCTGTGAACTGGTTGATTTTTTCCGGTTTAATGTTTCATTCGCTGAAATGATTTATGATATGCAGCCTGAGGATGCTAAAGGAATTTGGGATCGTTCTGATTATCGTCCACTTGAGGGTTTTGTTTTTGCGGTAACACCATTTAACTTTGTGTCGATTGCGGGTAATCTGCCGTCGGCTCCTGCTATCATGGGTAATACGGCGCTTTGGAAACCGGCTTCATCGGTGACTTATACTGCCTACTTCCTGATGAAAATATTTAAAGAGGCTGGTCTGCCTGATGGCGTTATCAATATGGTTACCGCTCGCGGTGCTGATGTTGGTGAGTTGGTACTAAAGCATAAAGATCTGGCTGGGATTCATTTTACCGGAAGTACCGGCGTTTTCCAGACGATGTGGAAAACGGTTGGAGCCAATATTGCCGGATATAAGAGTTATCCGCGAATTGTTGGTGAGACCGGCGGTAAGGATTTTGTTTTTGTGCATGAATCGGCCGATTATGAGGCAGTCGCAACCGGTTTGATCCGGGGTGCTTTTGAGTATCAGGGTCAAAAATGTTCGGCGGCATCAAGAGCTTATATTCCCAAATCAATGTGGCCAAAACTCAAAGATAGGTTGATGGCTGACATTGATACGATCAAAATGGGTGATGTTGAAGATTTCTCAAACTTTGTTAATGCCGTGATCGATAAACCAGCATATGACAGTATTGTTGAATATATTGATTATGCTAAAGATGCTTCTGACGCAGAATTTTTGTGCGGCGGAAAATATGATGAATCAAAAGGATTTTTCATCGAGCCGACAATTATTCTGACAACTGACCCGCATTTCAAAACG
>JAAERC010000272.1 GCA_024230695.1 Candidatus Zixiibacteriota bacterium | reverse complement strand
GGCTGGTGGCACCTTTGTTGATGTTATTGTCGACGAGGCCCATGACCCGAGCAATCCGCATCCTTTCAAAGGTAATGTGGATATGAACAAGATGCAGAAATTGGTCGATGAGGTCGGCGCTGATAAGATCCCATATGTCAGCTATGAGACCTGCGTCAATATGGCCGGCGGTCAGCCGATTTCGATTGCCAACCTGAAAGAACTGCGGAAGTTCTGCGATAAGTATGATATCAAGATAATGCTTGATAATACGAGAACTATTGAAAACGCCTATTTCATCCAGAAACGTGAAGAAGGTTATGCCAATAAATCGATCAAAGAGATAGTCAAAGAGATCTGCTCTTTCACCGATGGTTGCACCTGTTCGGCGAAAAAAGACGGTCTGGTGAATATTGGCGGATTTCTGGCGATGAACGATGAAGATTTTTATGTCGATGCCAAAGCACAGGTTGTGATTTTTGAGGGTCTGCATACTTATGGTGGTATGAGTGGCCGTGATATGGCGGCACTTGCCCAGGGTATTCGTGAATCAGTCGAAACCGACGATTATATTAAATATCGTGTCGAGCAAACAAATTATCTTGGTGAATTATTATCCGAGGCTGGAGTACCGCATGTTGTACCGCATGGCGGTCACGCTATCTTCCTTGATGCCAGAAGCTTCCTGCCGCATATCGATCAAGAACAGTTTCCGGCACAGGCGTTAGCGGCGGCGATTTATGTCGAGACCGGTGTTCGTGCGATGGAACGTGGAAATGTTTCAGCGGGACGTGATCCCGAAACCGGCGAAAACCGTAAACCGAAACTGGAGCTGGTTCGGTTGACTATTCCGCGTCGAGTTTATACGCAGAGTCATATGGATTTTGCCGCTGAAGGAATGATCAATCTGTATCATAATCGGGATAATATCAAGGGTCTGAAATTTGTCTTTGAACCAAAAGTCCTCAGATTTTTCCAAGCCCGGTTTGAGAGTCTATAGAATTTAATTGAATTGTGCCCGGTTAATTTTCAGATTGACCGGGATAAGATACAGGGCAGGTGTTTATAACACCTGCCTTTTTTTATCTATAAGTTATAGATCTAATCAAAAATCCACCTGATATGATAAACCAATCGACGGTATCAGACCCAGCCAGTGCTCAGGTATCTTTTCAAGTATCTGGTCGCCTTCAGAGATGAATCTATCAAAATCATAGGCCCGAACATTTTTTCTATTCAAAACATTTATTAGTTCAATAAAAGTCGTTAATCGTCCCCTACCGATTTTGAAATACTTATTGATTCTAAGATCAACGCGGCTGAATGGATTATGTCTGCCGTTCATCTGGCCGTTATATCCCCAGTATGTATATCCCGATAAATTCGTGGTATCTTTATGATCTGTATAGGGCCAGCCGGTATGATACTGCCAGGCGATATTAATAAGCAAGCTTGACCATGGGCGATAACCCACATCAAAATATATTGTATGTCGTTGATCGTGCGGTGTCGGCAGTACTTCGTTTTCATGTAATTGAATATCCCAATATGGTAAGTAAACATAGTCAAGACTATCTTCTGCTTTCGTATTGGAATAACTGATACACCATGAGATACTTTTCCCCATTGGTTTTTTGAGGAATAATTCAATTCCTGTTGAATAAGATTTCGCACGATAAAAGATTGTTCTATAATTGCTATATTCTGGAAAGGGATCAAAACTTTGATAAGAATTTCTCATTTCTGGACGAAGATCGGAGTATATTTTATAGTAACCCTCTAATCTGAAATTGATACCGTTATCAAATTTGTGCTGTAAGCCGATTACCCAATGTTCGGCCTTCTCGGCAGGATAAAACTCGGTCTCACCATCACCAATAAAAATTTCATTGATTCCTTCACTTTGATAAAAGTGTCCCCATCCAGCTCGAATCGATGTTTTATCTCCTAATTCATACACAGCGTTAAGTCTTGGTGAAAACAATTTGTCGTTGCTATAAGATGTATAATCATATCTGAATCCAACTTCAGTTATTAGCCTTTTTGTCAGACGAATACGGTTTGTTAGAAACACACTAAATTGGTTTCCAGATTTTTCAAGAATTGTTTGGGTTGAGTCAATATCGGCATAGTAGGCAATTCCATCGTAGTTTACGTGTTGGTTGTAATAGTTCTGATGCAGGTAATCATAGTCGGACCATAATCTTTTAAGTTTAAAACCTACTTTGAACAAATAATTTTTGGCAACGTTATATTCCCAATCTGTTTTGAAACCAGCAAACCTATAATCTCTTTTATCATGAACTGAATAATCAATCCCAACAAAGCGTTTATCCATCACTTCCCAAAGCTTGTTATAATAAACTTTTCCAGTAGAAAGTATCGAATTAATAGTCAATTTATCAGAGGGCGTATAGCTCAAATTCAGCCAGGTATAACTGTCACCATATTTGCTGGTCAGGAAATTACCATCGTATTTATCGCCGCCATTATATCTTAGTTTATCTTCGGCATGTAAAAAACTGGCGGAAATTAGCCAATTATTATCAAATTGATAATCTATTTTACTATATATATCATAATATGTTGGTTTGACATGATCGTCATCACCTGTAAGTTTTAGAACATAATCAATATAACCACGTCTGGCTGAAATCAGCCATGAGCCTTTATTTTTGGCAAACCGTCCTTCACCCATGGTTTTAAAATTAAGCAGACTAAGACCGGCTGAAAATTTATTTGGTCCCGGTTTGATCTGTTTCGATTTTATATTAAACACACCACTCATCTTATCACCATATTCAGCGCCAAAACCGCCGGTAATAAGATCTATTCCGTCGATTGCGGCGACATCAATAATACTAATAGCTCCACCATCAACTTCTTTGACATGAAATGGTTCATATATTTTGAGCCCATCAAGAGTAACCAACACTTCACCAAAT
>JAAERC010000271.1 GCA_024230695.1 Candidatus Zixiibacteriota bacterium | reverse complement strand
CTGTTATAAAACTTTCTGAATACAATGATGAGTTAAAAAAAGAAGTTGGTTGTCTAAGAAAAGAGCTTTTACCATATCAGCTAAAGAAATTGAAAAATGAAGCCGCTGAGATAGCTGGAGTAAAGATAATTTCTAAAGTCTATTCTGATAATGATTTTAAAAACTTAAAAGATATGGCACTAAGTATAACCAAAGAATTTAAATCAATTGTTTTATTTGGCATTGAAGATAAACTGATTATATCTGTTTCCGATGGAATAGAACATAACGCGTCGCTTTTGACCAAGTCATTTATCAAGCAGTTTGGCGGGAAAGGCGGCGGTAATCCGGTAGTTGCTCAAATTGGAGGAATTCCGGTAGGCAATTTGGAAACTGCTTTGTTGGAATTTGTCGAATTGATTAAAAAGAATATTGATAGGGAATAATTTTGCGAAATCTTTTACAAAAATCAATATTTGCTTGGTTGTTACTACTTACAGTATGTTTTGGTTCCGATGAACTACCTATTAATCTTGAATACTCTGATTTTTTTGAGATCGTTCGGGGATTTGAAAAAGATACAATTTATATTACCGGTTCAACTCGGTTTTCTCACGGCGACGGCAAACTATTTGCCGACTCGGCCATTTGGATAAAAGGAGAGACGATTGTCCTGAAAGGGAATGTCCTTATTCAGGATTCTCTCTATAGATTAACTGCCGATAAGGTCGATTACAATATCATTAAGCGGCTCTCATACGCTGTCGGTGATGAGGTCATTATTATCTCTGAAAAAGATTCAATTAAGGCGGTTGGACCTAATGCGTATTTTAGTCGCGATTCGAGTCTGTTTAGAATGAAAGGCCGACCAACACTGACCCTGAATTATCCCGATACAAGTCGTTTGATTAATATCATTGCTGATTTTATCGCTTTTGAATCGGTAAGTGAAATCGGATATGCTGACGGTGATGTTAAGATCATCCAGATGGATACCGAAGCCGAATCAAGGCGGGCGATCATGTATTCGAATAAAAATATCCTGCTTATGCTGGATTCAACAATTGCCAAACGGAAAGAATCAGAGATAACCGGTGATACTCTTATATTTTTCTCTGATGATAAAGAACTAAACAAGTTACTTGCTCAGGGAAACGCTAAGGGGCATTTCAAGGAACCGTCAAAAGAGGATTCGACCCAATTTGATTTATCTGATCTCAAGGCCAAAGAAATTGAGTTTAATTTTAAGTATGGCCAACTTGATAATATCAAAGCGGCCGGACAAGCATACTCATATTATAATCCCGCGCTCTTAGATAGCACAAAGGTCGAGGAAAACCATATATCGGGTGACAGTATCAGTTTGTTCCTTAAAAACGATGAGTTGAGCTCTATTGAAGTTATAGGCGGTGCTGAAGGTCAGTATCTGATGGGAGAGTACAAGTATGATGATTCCGGGCAAAATTATATAGAGGATACTGTTTTTTATGCTTCGGATTCAATTTATTATTTACCGGATGATTCGACTATTAGTTTGAAACATAATGCGTCGGTTAATGACGCCAAGGTATCCTTAACGGCCGCCACAATAAATTATAATACGGCCAATCAGGTTGTAACAGCATATGATGACACGACATTATTTAATGATAGCACTGAAATCTATGTCCCTGTTTTGCTAAAAGACGGAAGCGAAGAGTTAATTGGGGCATATCTTGAATATTCGATGGATACCGAAAAAGGAATGATCTGGAATTCCAGTTCAGAGTTTCAGGATGCTTATTACAAAGGCAAGGAACTATTTCGTGAGGAAGAGGATGTCTTTTATATAAAAAATGGTATTTATACTTCATGCGATCATGATCCACCGCATTTCCATTTTTGGTCCCATAAAATGAAGATAATAAAAGATGACCGAGCAATGGCCCGCCCTGTTATGCTTTTTATAGGAAAGATACCGATCCCGCCGGTTCCACTACCATATTATATATTCCCGCTAAAAAAAGGCCGACATTCGGGGATACTTCCTTTTAAATTTGGCAATTTTAATCGGGGCGGAAGATTCATTCGTAATGTTGGATATTATTGGGCCGCCTCTGATTACTTTGACGCGCTGGCCTCGTTTGATTATAACGAGGAATACGGGATCAGTTATAATGCGGCTTTTAAGTATAATTTGCGTTATAAGTTTTCGGGAAGTATTTCAGGCTCTTATGTTAATGAATCGCATTATGATCAATTTAGTTATAATCAGATCAAAGGGAAACGGTGGAGCCTGCGCTTTAATCATTCGCATACTGTTTCGCCAACGTTTAGTATCCGTGCCAATGGAAATTTTATCTCTGATAAACGCTATTACACCGATTATTCATTAGATGAGGAAGATCGCTTAAATAGAAGTCTTAACAGTCAATTATCATTCTCCAAACGATTTGGCAATGTGTCCTTAAGTGGTCAGTTTAAACATAATGATGAAATAGATAAAGAGACTCGAACCGATTTACTACCGACAATGGCGATCTCATTTCCATCTCGTCCAATATTTGGAACACCGCCAAAAGATGGCGAGGGGAAAAGTCTGAAAAAATGGTATCATGGGTTTTATTCAGGCTATTCGGTAAACTTTAGTAATTACAGCCTGCGGAAAACTATTACTGTGATCACTGATACTGACACAACGGATAATGTCGCTGACACCACAGTTTTTAAGAGCCGAAAAGAATATATGACAGTTAAACATAAGACCGGTCTTTCGGCTCCATTTAAAATATTTTCATATTTTAAGTTAAATCCATCTTTTAGTTATTCAGAATCGTGGGTTAAAATCTTGCCAACAGATCAAAGCGACTCATTGGGATTTAATACCTCGACCGGTTATCGTCGTTATCAATATCGGGCCGGAGTTAGTGCGTCAACGGATCTGTATGGAACAATTAATCCGAAAATATTTATGCTGGAAGGTCTCAGGCATGTTTTAACTCCATCTGTTAGTTATTCATGGACCCCAGAACTCAAACGGCACGAAGACGAGATGATTTATGCTGGGGCGGGCGGAGGAAGCAATAAAAGTAAATCAATGAGTTTTGGTCTCCGACAGCTATTTCAAGCCAAGATCAAATCGGGCGAAAGTTCATCAAAGCTAGACCTCCTGACAATTAACAGTTCATGTAGTTATAATTTTGAGGCGACCGGGAAGAAATTTGGGACACTGTCAACCAGTGCCCAGACTTCGCTTTTAAAGAATATTAGAGTATCGGCAAGCTGGAGGCATGATCTATATATTCCGGGAACCGAAAATTTACATTGGTGGTCGCCTTATCTGCTCAGTTTTTCATTGTCAACCACATTCAGAACCGGCGGGATATTAGGACAGTATGAACGATCAGATGAAAATGATAATACTGAGAATCCTCAGGGTAAAACCAATGGTGAAGGAAGTTTAAAGCAGGGATGGGATTTCTCATTGACTCATCATTATAATGAATCCGGGCGGGGCGAGCTGTTTCGGAAAACTCATACAATTAATTTTAATTTGAATGTTACTCTCACTCCCAATTTGAACATAGGTTATCGTCAATATTACGATTTTGGCAGATCAAAAACTATCTCGCGATCTTTAAACATTGTTAGGAAGTTACATTGCTGGGAGGGCCATTTTTCATGGGTGATAGACGGCTCTAACTCCGGTTTCCAATTCAGGTTAAATGTTATATCTATCCCCGAAATCAAGTATGAAAAAGTTAGAAACTGGCATTAGTATCTCATACTTCTAAGGCTGACAGGCGAAATTGTCTCTGAGCCCGCAAAAATACTGCATAAAATTAAATTATTATTGAATATTTTTGTTGACATGGCATTTACAAAGCATTTTTCTGTAAAAAAAGGAAAAAACCATTAACCTTAAAGTAAAGGAAACAAGGGAATGACCAAGGAAGAAATGATTGGTAAAATTGCCACTGACGCAGGGATTAATAAACGTCAGGCCTCCGATGCCTTACACAGCTTCATCGGAAACGTAACAAAGAATCTCAAAAAGGGTAACAAAGTCAGCTTTGTTGGATTTGGCACCTTCTCAGTCTCCAAAAGAAAAGCTCGTGTTGGACGTAACCCACAGACCGGCGCCAAGATAAATATCCCGGCAACCAAGGTTCCTCATTTTAAAGCTGGAAAATCATTGAAAGAAGCTGTTAAGAAGTAGGGCGGATCAGTTATTTTTTATAATAAGGCAGGGTTAGGCTCTGCCTTATTTTTATTTGATTAACAGGCTTAGATACGTAATTGTTTATATTATGAGAGATATTTTAATAAAATGACTTCCCGAAAGAAAAAAAAGAACGATGAAAAAAAAAGGCGAATTCTTGGGATTCTTTTGATCGTCTTTTCGATGTTGCTAATAGTTTCTTTGGCGACCCATTCTGGTTACGATGACCGCAGGATTGTTGATCAGGATAATCCATTTGAGATAAACTTCGCCAATCAGGTTGGGATTGTCGGTGCCTTTACATCTTATATCTTGTTTTTCTTTTTTGGATGGATATCATTTTTTATTCCCGTTTTATTAATGATGGTTTCTTTTTCTCTTCTGGAATTTGAATGGAGAAAGAAATTGACATTACCTCTCTGGGGGATATGTTCGATCTCAATACTTATTACGATGATCCTGAATGTTTCTTTATTGTCATCATTTGAATATGCTATTGATCATTTTAGAGCGTATGGCGGCTATATTTTCTTTTATCTGACCTATCCATTAATGAAAGTTGTTGGAGTTACCGGCTCATTTTTGATTTTAGGCGGCGGGGTTCTTGTCTGGATCACTCTGCTTGGACACTCCTATAATCTTCATGCTATAATTTGGAATCGACCAGGACGCTTTGGCTTTGCCACTCTTGGACGCCTTAGTGGAGAATTATTCTCATCATTCTTTGATCTCTTTGGTAGTATTCCATCAAAGTATAAAAATTTTAAAGAAAAGAAACTAGCCGAAAAGTATAATATCCCTGATAATGAAACTGACCGATTACCAAAACCGGAACCCCCTTCAATAAACGCCGAGCTTGAATTGGACAATAATGAGGATCAATCGAAAAATGATCCATTAAAAAAGAAAGTAACTCTTCGTAAGAAAGTAGCTGAAAAGCCGGCAAAAATTGGTCGAACAACTCAGGATTATGATTTCCCAGGGTTAGAAATACTGGAAGATAACCCGGATCCCGGAACATCCGTCAGCCCCGACGAGCTTGCTTTTACGGCGCGGGCACTTAAAGAAACACTTGAGACATTTGATATAACTATTGACGGGCATATAGATAAGTATCCCGGCCCCATAATTACCAGATATGAATTCAAGCCTGCGGCCGGGGTTAAAATAAATAAGATAATTAATTTGTCAGATGATTTGGCGTTGGCATTAAAAGCCAAGAGAATCAGAATTGTCGCTCCTATTCCAGGTAAGGCGGCAATTGGGATTGAGATTCCAAATCGCAACGCCAAACTTGTTTATCTAAAAGAAATACTGAGTTCAGAAACATATTCGGACAGCCGTCATAAGTTGCCGCTTGCTCTCGGTAAATCAATTTCTGGCAAACCGTTTGTGACTGATCTGGCAAAAATGCCTCATATGCTTATCGCTGGGGCGACCGGGTCGGGCAAGTCGGTTTGTATTAATGTTGTTATTACTTCACTTATTTATAGGCTTCATCCCGAAGAAGTAAAGCTGATTTTTATTGATCCAAAAATGCTTGAGTTGTCGGTATATTCCGGGATTCCTCATTTGGGGCGACCGGTTGTGACAAATGCCAAGAGGGCCGAGAAAGTTCTCTCAGATGCTGTTGTTGAGATGGAAAACAGATATAAAAAATTGGCCGGTGTGGCTGTACGCAGTATCCAGGATTATAATGCCAAACAGAAAAAGGACGAAGAGAAGTTACCATATATTGTTATTATTGTTGATGAGCTGGCAGATATGATGATGGCGGCTTCATCGTCCCGAATAGAGATGCTTATTACGAGATTGGCCCAGATGGCCCGCGCTGTTGGTATTCATTTAATACTGGCGACTCAAAGACCGTCGGTTGATGTTATCACAGGATTGATTAAAGCCAATTTCTCGGCTCGTATTGCTTTTCAGGTGGCGACCAAAATTGATTCTCGGACAATTCTTGATTGTAATGGCGCCGAAAAACTTCTAGGCAATGGAGATATGTTATTTTTGCAGCCGGGTCAGCCGGAACCAACAAGACTTCATGGGGCCTTTATATCCAGCGAGGAAACCAATCAATTGGTTCAATTTTTATTGGCTCAAATTCCCGAAGAGGAGAAGGTTCCCGAGGAAGTCCAGCAGAAGGAACAAGAGGTCCGGGATGCTATCGATCTCAGCGACCCAATATTTATCGAGGCGGCAGACACAGTTATTCGCCATAAACAGGGCTCGGTTTCATTACTTCAGAGAAAGCTTGGAATTGGCTATCAAAGAGCGGCTCGTTTAATAGATAAACTGGAAGATGCAAAAATAGTTTCTACCTATGATGGTAGTAAGGCTCGTGAGGTTTTGGTAGATCGTGCGTATCTTGATGAACTTCTTGCTTCACGTTCATTAACCGGACGGAACTGATATTAGTTATTTCCGTATAATTCATTATGAAAAATAGAACAATAAATATTTTAATTATTGGACTAGTTTGTTTGACAGCCATTAACGTCAATTCGGAAGACAAATTTAATCTGATAAAAAATAGAATTAATTCCTCTGCGGTTGTTCAACTGGATGTTTTAATAACTATTGAATCAAAAGTCTTTAATGATATTGACAGTGCCTTTGGTAAAATAATTTTGGCCAAAGATGGGCGTTATCAGGCAGTTATAAATAATGATATTTATTTGAATGATGGAAAATATAACTGGGAGTATTCAGCAGAAAATAACCAGGCAACTAAACGGGTAATAAAAGAGGAAGAAGTTGTTGATAATCGGCTTGCCTTTTTTAAAGATATTGATTCTTATTATAACACAAAAGTTATACAGCAGGATCTGGAGTATAAGTTATTTAAATTGGATAAGACCGATGATGCATTACCCGATGCCATGAAAATTATTTTAAGTCATAAAAAAGATCATATCTCAAAGATTGAATATTATGACCTAAATGATGATCTGAATTGTATTTATATTACCGAGCAATTTATTTTTGACAAAATTGAAAATAATCTATTTGAAATAAATCTGCCCGATTCGACTGAGATAATTTTACTTCCATAGATTTAATGAAGTTCTTTTTAAAAAAACTCGGGTGTCCTAAAAACGATGTTGATGGTGATTATATCACCGGGAAACTAATTGATGCCGGACATGAGTTAACCATTGAAAATAATGCCGAGATTGTCATCGTGAATACTTGCGGCTTTATTTTACCTGCGAAGGAAGAATCAATTCAGGAAATTCTTCAATATGAAAAATTAAAACAGGCGGGACAGATAAACCGGTTATATGTCACCGGATGTTTATCGCAGAGATATGGTCAGGAATTATTAGATGACTTGGATAATGTGGATGGCATTTTTGGATTGGAAAAAATCGATGATTTGATTGATGCTATCGAAAAAAACAAATCAGGAGTGATTTCAGTTACTGATAATGTCAGAACGGATTTGAAGTTTATAAGTGATTTGCCTCGGTATATAGATACTGTTTATCCTTATGAATATATAAAAATCGCTGACGGTTGTGATCGATTTTGCAGTTATTGCGCCATTCCAAATATAAGAGGGAAATATCGCTCCCGTTCAACGGATGACATATTGACTGAAGCAAAACTATTGGCCGAGAACGGCAAAAAAGAATTGATTCTTGTTTCTCAGGAGGGAACTGGATACGGCCGTGATCTCAACGATGGAACCACTGCAATTGAACTACTAAATGAGCTGGAAGCTCTTGATGGGATAAAGTGGATCAGATTGATGTATTTGCACCCCGAATCAGTCACTGATGAGTTAATTGAGCATATGACCTATTCGGATAAAACTCTTGGCTATTTTGATATTCCACTTCAACATATAAGTGATAATATTCTGAAGTCGATGAATCGTAAGGTAACTCGCAAGAAAATTGAAAACATAATAAATAAAATCCGGGAATTATCATCAGATAATATTATCAGAACGACATTTATTACAGGGTTTCCGGGAGAAACAGACAAAGATTTTGAAGAATTACATAAGTTTATTGATGAGTTCGAGTTTGATAGACTCGGTGTCTTTAAATATTCAGATGAGGATGGAACCTCCGCGAACAGGCTAAAAAACACAGTTTCTGATAAAATTGCCGAAACTCGCTTAGAAGCGTTGATGTTATCACAACAACGAATTGCTTTTGATAAAAATATTGCCTTGATTGACAGTAACCAAAAGGTTATTATTGATGAAGTTAAAAAAGCTAATATGGCTGAAGGAAGATCGGTCGGAGATTGCCCGGATATTGATCAAGTTATTTTTGTAAAGGGCAAGGGATTAGATGTTGGCGATATTATTGATGTAAAAATAACTAGTGCCGACGGATACGATCTGTTTTCTGAGCCGTATGAAAGGTGAGTTATGAACAAGTTTGATAAAATGGGGATATTTCTATCGAAACCGATAGCCTATTTATTTGTTCTGATTTATTTTATGCAATCGGCTTTGATCATCTATCTGGTTCAGGATAAGTTTCAGCTCGAAAAACAAATTGAATATCAACAGAAACGGATTTTGGACCTGGAGGAAAAGGTCCAGGTCTTACAGGTGATTGAAGATTTCCAGATCGGTTTCACTGAAGAAGAAAAAGTTGAATTGGCCAATGTAATTTCATCCGAGTGTGATCGGTATGATTACGACCCGCTGTTTCTGATAGCCCTGATACTTACCGAATCATCATTTAAGCGGGGGCAGGTCTCATCAGTAGGGGCACAAGGATTGATGCAGATTCGCCCTTTTGTGGGACGCAGTTTGGCAGATAAAGCAGGAGTTGACTGGGAGGCCGATGGAACCCTGTTTGAACCAGAGCTCAATATTCAATTAGGTTCATTGCATTTGTTTGAGATGATATTAAAATTTAAAGATGTTCATAAAGCGGTTATTTCATATAATCTTGGTGAAACCGCGCTCAGATCAAGAATGAGATTAAATAAACCGCTACCAAAGTCTTATTTAAATAAAGTAATAGGAAACTATGAAATGCTGAAGGAGCAATATAAAATATAATGAAGACACAACTACTTCTTTTGGGATTAATTGGCCTGTTGATGATATCAGGTTGTACCTCAAATAAGGCAATGCTGGCCAGCACGGCTGATGAACAATTTCAACTTGCCAAACGTGAATACGATAAGGGGAAATACTTCAATTCAATTGATGCATTTCAAAGAGT
>JAAERC010000270.1 GCA_024230695.1 Candidatus Zixiibacteriota bacterium | reverse complement strand
AGAAATAAAACAAACCCTATTTTCTCGTTAGATTATTTTCTTGTTATTATTTCGTTCAACCAGATAAACCCCGGTCAAAATCAATCCGGCGCCAATGAATCCTGCCATATTAAGTCTTTCGCCAAGAATCGGTATCGCCGCCAGAGTTGTTACGACCGGTTCAAAATATATATAGACCCCGGCTTTGATCGCACCTTTACGGTTTACTCCCTCAAGCCAGACCCACTGTGCCAGCCCAGCACAAATAACTCCCAGACCCAAAAGGATAAAAACAATATGGTTTGGCAGAGTTACAAATTTGGAAATTGGAGTTGTTATCAAAGTATAGATTATCAAACATAAAGCAGGAATTAATAATATCGCCACCATCACAGATAAAGGATTATATGACTTAGTTAATTTTTTAATAAATATTGTATAAATGGTCCATGTCACACAGGTGAACAAAATTATCCAGTCGCCGACCGATTGAAGCCAGCTTAAATTGCCGAGATTACCTTTGGAGATTAGAAGCATCACTCCCAAAGTAGCAATCAATATCCCAATAATTTTTCGTCTGCTCAGATTTTCTTTCAGGATGATTCGTGAACCAATTGCAATAAAAACCGGAACTGTTGCTATTAGCCAGGCAGTATTGGTGGCACTCGTGTGTATCAAACCAAATGCCTGCAATGTAACATGAAAACCAAAAAGCAATGAAACAGAAATTATTATTAATAAATCAGATCGT
>JAAERC010000269.1 GCA_024230695.1 Candidatus Zixiibacteriota bacterium | reverse complement strand
CAAAAAAAATATCGTGGCCGGCAGCGTAAAAGATGCGGATGAGTTTACGTTAGGGGATGGTCATTAGGGCCGGCGTCAGTCTGATGTTTAGATTGGGCCAGTCTTAAAGACTGGCCCAATCTTTCTTTCCACACTCAAACAATCAATTTGTCATTCATCCAAATCAAGGGGTAGCCGTTGAGCTAATAATGATTGGTAGCCAGGTATAAGTTTGGGTAATGGCTTCATAAGCCCCAATGTCATATCCCAGGCCAAAAGGTCGGCTATTACCCTCGTAGTCGCCGGTTAATACCGGAATGGTGGGAGGGCCAATCCCCGCATCTATCGCCGGCGAAGAGAATTGGAGGTGAAAATCGTATGTACTGGCCTTTATAAATTGAGGCACTTTTTTAATTATTAAATCCCCTAACTGTAATATCTACAAAGCTCTCTATCCGGAAGCTATTCGTTTAGAAGGATTAAGGCTGCTAAAATATGGTAAAAACCAAATTGAATATATATAATTGCCCGTTTAACATCTTATATCTGCCCGTTCGCTTAATTATGGTCAAGTAAACAAGAATTCTTGGCGGTTATGTCTAGTTAATTGTAGGAACCGCTTTTTGTTATTAACACACTAAGCACTTAACAGGTGATTAGAGACGATTTCACGAAAAAATTGATTTTTTTGTCAAAAAACCTCTCTAATCGGCTGAAATAAAGAATTCTAAAAAAATCGGATAATATCCGTTAAAATCACTTTATTTCCGAATATTTTCCGGTGATATGCCCAAATAAAAGTCGTTTATCCGAAAAAAAATAAGCGAACGTTGAGTTATAAGGATTGAATTAGACAAATAAGAGCAAAAGTGGTTAACTCTGGAAAATCGGATGCAAAGTGCATCGAAATAGGAGGAGACCACAATGACAACCTATGAAAAAATGGTAAAAAATGGGACGAAATTTCTGGCAATGACAGGCTATACAAATGAAGAATTCCAAGCCTTATTGCCCTACTTCTCATCTCAATTCAAGGCATACATAACCAAATACACGCTGGAAGGGAAAAAACGAAAGAGACGAGGTTATGTCGCCTATAAAAATAGTCCGTTGCCGACTATAGAAGATAAATTACTTTTCATCCTAATATATTTCAAGACAAATAATCTGCAAAGTGTGCAAGCAGAACTATTCGAGATGCACCAACCAGAGGCCAACCTGTGGATCCATGTGCTTGCTCCGT
>JAAERC010000268.1 GCA_024230695.1 Candidatus Zixiibacteriota bacterium | reverse complement strand
GTCGAATTTGCCAGCGATCCGATATTTGCTTTTGAGGTTCCTAAAACGTGCGATGGAATTTCACCGGAGTTGCTCAATCCGTCAAAAAGCTGGGCGGATAAAAAAGCTTATAAGACTAATTATCTCCAATTAGCCGGATTCCACATTGAGAATTTCAAAAAGTTTGATGGAGAGTTTTTATCTGAAATCATTAAGGCTGGACCAACTAATAACCGATTTTGAAATACCAGAGTAGCGTTTGATATAGAAAAAGTGTAATAAGATTTAAAGATGAAATTCAAAACTGAATTATATATTTTAATAATAATATCTGTATTTTGTCTGCTGTTGTTATCACCGGCTTGTTTTGAGGATGAACTTGTTGTTGACCCTGATTTAAAAAGCAACACATTTACAATCCTTGATAATATCCGTGATCAAAAAATTGAAATACTAACCAACTATTTTTTAGATGTTCAAAAAACAGCTTCAAACATTATCTTTGACAAAATTATGCTGGAGTCATTTTACACTATGCAAAATAATTTCAGGCGCAATAATAAATATTCATCCGATTCAGATATTGAATTAAAAATAGATATTCAATACGCCGAAAATTATGGTGACTTCTATGATATTCTATTTATTGACAGTTCTGGTTTTATTTTTCATAGCATCAAACAGGAGTGGGACTACCAAACCAATATTTTAACGGGTCAACTCAAAAACTCCAATCTGGCAAAATATATGCTAAATAAGACAACTTCAACATTTGTTGATTACGAGCATTATGCTCCATCTGATGAACCCGCCGCCTTTTTTGTAACAACAGTTAAAAGTGGTGATATTGTTTTGGGGTGGTTTGTTATGCAATATGCTGTTAATCGAATCAACACAATTTTGACCGACAGAACCGGTTTAGGACGGACTGGCGAGGTATACCTTGTGAATAAAAATCGTCTGATGCTAACCGATTCAAGATTTATCAAGGAAAAAACCATTCTTAAAAAGCAGATCGAGACCGATGCAATAAAGTTGGCTTTTGAAGAAACAGTGAATAATAAGATCATCACCGATTATAGAGGAGTCTCTGTTTTTTCATCGTTTAAGCAATTCAATCTTTTTGGTAGTCCCTGGGTTGTTGTGGCAGAGATTGATGAAGACGAAATCATCACAAATTATTATTATAATAATTCTGACTCGTTAAGTAAAAAAATATTGAGTCACCTGGAATCAAGACAAATAAACTATAAAGACAGTTATAATAACCATAAGCCGTCACGTATTGTTGACATGAATGAATATGACAAAGCTTACCCTGGAGAAATACTTAAAACATATGGCGTTACAACTTGTACGGCCGTGGCTGTCCTATATGAAAAGAAGTTTGTTTACCTGCTTCATCTTGGACCAACCGATAAAATATATTCAGATTCAGATATTGATGATTTTCTAAACAACCAGCGAACCGATTTTATTGGCCGTCTTACTGAAAAAATAAAACATTTTGATATTTATCCTTATGAGTTGAATAATCTCAAATTTGTGATTGTCGCAAATCATGATTATAGTTTCCACAATATCGTTGACCGGCTGATTGGCAATGACATCAACCTATCTCAAATTACATTTCTGTATAATCCTAAGGCAACTTTGGCAAATGTCTTTTGTGACCCCGAAAACGATTTTGTGACTATTGAATGGGGATTTGAAAATTCCAATGATACCCCATCCTATGAATTATCATCTGATGTTGAAAACCTAAGTGCTGTCTTTAAAAAAGTCTCAAGCTATTGAATTATAAGTTGTGGAGAATAAATAAGTAATGCCAACCTATGAATATAAATGTGATAACTGCGGATATGAGTTTGAAGAGTTTCAAAAGATGTCTGACTCGGCGATCGAAGTCTGTCCTGAGTGTAAAGGCAAGACCAGACGGATGATTTCCGGTGGAGCTGGATTTTTGCTAAAAGGCTCCGGATTCTATTCAACCGATTACAGATCCGAGTCATATAAGAAAGACGCCGCCAATGATTCACCAAGCAAGGCGATTGAGACAAAAAGCAGTTCCAGCAAAGGCGATAAAAAATCAGGTAAAAAGAAAAATAAGTAAAACCTTTTATTATTTACTAAAGGAATGAATAGAAATACAAACAAACATTCCGATTTTTTTATTTCGCTCCAAAAAGATTACGACACAAATTTATTCCTTGATACCGAATCACTGCCTGAATATTCCAGAGACGCCTCAGAAATCAATGTCAAACCATTGGCCATATTTTTCGCTTATACTGAATCCGAAGTCATCGATGTTATAAAAAAGTGTCAATCGGAAAAAATCCCAATTGTTTTTAGAGGAGCCGGAACCGGATATACCGGTGGTGCGGTTCCTGTTTCAGGCGGTTTGGTTCTATCACTTGAAAAATTAAGAAAATTGGATATAAACACAAGAAGCAAAATTGCCCGTTGCGGTCCTGGCATAATTACAATCGAATTAATGAAGGAAGCAGAAAAACATGGTCTGTCTTATCCCCCCGATCCCGCCAGCTATGAAGAATCGGCACTGGGTGGAAATGTGGCCGAAAATGCCGGCGGTCTTCACTGCAAAAAATATGGTGTTACCAAAGATTATGTAATCGGCCTGAGAGCT
>JAAERC010000267.1 GCA_024230695.1 Candidatus Zixiibacteriota bacterium | reverse complement strand
TATATGGATGATGACCGGATGCGGATGCGGTATCGTATCTGTTTTAACAATGAATATTATCCGGCCCTGATTCCGGTTCGCGATAGATTGGTGCTATTACACAATGCTGTTGAAACGCTTATTGAACGTGGTGCGCTTAATGATAAAGATAGGGAAATAGTAAAAGCAACTCAGAAAGTCGCTCACCACTGGTTTGTCAATAACGATTAGCAATATCATTGCTTTTGGTTTTGCTTAGAAATATACCCTGAATGATGTAAAGTAAGAATCGGGATATGCGCCAAATTCTGAGCCGTATTTAATATCCAGTGGATTTGGGTATGGCGGCATTTTCATTGCTTTACCAACACCTATAAATGCTCCGGCCGACAGATAAATATTTTCGGCAATATTATATTCCATTGTTGGCGCAATTAGAATTGAAAGATCATTCAGATTCCAAATCAGATTATTAGTCGTCATAATCAACGGTGTGATCTGATAACTCGCTCCCGGCATTATATAATGCTGCCCTTTTAGGTAAACTGAACCCCAAAAATAAGCAATTCCCCCAGGCAACAGCGGATAATCATTGGCCTCGTTTTCGCCAGGTTGATTATAATGATATTCAATAAATCCATACATCCTGTCGGTCAGACTGTAATCCAGACCAATTGTTCCGCGGAAGTAATTATCATAAACTGTATTTTTATGTTTTAATAGTCCATTGGTTATTACATATGCCGCTTCGATCCAAAATCCGGCGCCACCCAGGGCTCGGGTCATATCTGCCCCAAGAAGAAGGCTATGTTTAAATCCCATAATTAAAAATGAGAAGTCAGTTTGGGCCGCGTAAAACTTGCTTCTTAAATAAAATGCTGAGTTTCTGAATTTGAAATCCTCGCCAAAAAGATATCCAGCATCAAACTCGCCCATAAACCCAACCGGAACCCTTAACCGCACCGCGTCGACACCCATTCTATCCTCGCTGTCAAGTTCATCAAAGTTGTATGGAGTAAGAATGTCGGTTGGATTTATTGTTCGCGCCGAACCCCACGCTATCGCCTGTCGCCCGATATAGATGTCGGCCTTTTTCATACTGATTGATATATTACACCTGTCCAGATTATGATAAATGGCAAAACTAATCGGCGTTGGCTGTA
>JAAERC010000266.1 GCA_024230695.1 Candidatus Zixiibacteriota bacterium | reverse complement strand
CAAATCAGAGCTGGGGAAGATCCAAAGAGAATTTATTCTTCGCGAGCAACTGAAAGTCATTAAAAAGGAACTTGGCGACAAGGGTGATAGTGATGAAATCGAGGAATTTGAAAAACGGATCAAACTGGCCGGGATGTCAAAGGTCGCTGAAGAGGCGGCTTTTAAGGAACTTGACCGCTTGTCCCGGATGAATCCGGCCTCGGCCGAATATACCGTTTCACGAAGTTATCTTGAATGGCTGGTTGATGTTCCCTGGGATGAATCAACTGAGGATATTCTCAATCTTAGAAAAGCAAAAAAAGTTCTTGATGAAGATCATTACAATTTAGTAAAGGTGAAAGATCGAATTCTTGAATATCTCGCTGTCCGAAAATTGAAAAGTGATGTCAAAGGACCTATTATCTGCTTTGTTGGTCCTCCGGGAGTCGGGAAAACATCGCTGGGACGATCGATTGCGCGTGCAATGGGACGTAAATTTGAAAGAATATCGCTGGGTGGAATGCGTGATGAAGCTGAAATCAGGGGGCATCGACGGACCTATATTGGTGCCTTACCGGGGAGAATAGTTCAGGGATTAAAACGAGCCGGTTCCAATAACCCGATATTTATGCTGGATGAAGTCGATAAAATAGGTTCTGATTTTAGAGGTGATCCATCAAGCGCACTTCTTGAAGTCCTTGATCCTGAACAGAATGATACCTTTTCAGATCATTATCTTGAGGTGCCGTTTGATTTATCAAAAGTGATGTTTATTACAACGGCCAATCTTTTGGATCCAATTCCTGCTGTACTGCGGGACAGGATGGAAATAATCCGTATTCCCGGATATACTGATTTGGAAAAACTGGAGATCGCGAAACGTCATCTGATTCCCAAACAGCTTGAAAATCATGGTATCCGCAAAAACCAATTAACACTAAAAGACCCGGCGATGCTTAAGATGATAAATGGTTATACGCGTGAATCCGGTTTACGGAATCTTGAGCGGGAGATCGCGGCAGTATGCCGAAAGGTTGCCCGGAAAATCGCGGCCGGTTCTAATAATAAGTTTACGATCACGACTAATAATATAAGCAAATACCTTGGGCCTGAAAAAATATCTACCGATATCCCGCTTCGATCCGGGCAGATCGGGGTAGCACCGGGTTTGGCCTGGACATCGGTTGGTGGTGAGGTCCTTTATATTGAAGCAACAGCGATGAAAGGCAAAAAGAATCTGATTTTAACCGGACAGCTTGGGGATGTCATGAAAGAATCGGCGATGGCCGCGCTTTCATATGTTAGGACGCATTGTAAGGAACTCGAAATTTGTGATGATTTCTGTGATAATCATGAAGTTCATATCCATGTTCCTGCCGGCGGGACACCAAAAGATGGTCCTTCAGCAGGTATCACTATCGCAACTGCACTGGCTTCGCTGCTATCAGGATACCCGGTGAAATCACGATTGGCTCTTACCGGTGAATTAACATTACGAGGTGATGTCCTACCGATTGGCGGTCTTAAGGAAAAATTACTTGCGGCATACCGAGCCGGAATTAAAACGGTGATCCTGCCAAAAGAAAATAAAAAGGACCTGCCTGAAATTCCATCAGAGATAAAAAAAGGTATGAAATATAAGTTTGTTTCAAATGTCGGTGAAGTATTGCGATTTGCTATCGATAGAAGCAAATCTGATTCAAGGAAAACAAAAAAAATGGCTCAAAAAAGCCGGAAGAGTGGGAAAAAGAAAAAATGAAGCTGGTAACAGCCGAAAAGATGCGCGCGATTGATTCCGAGACGATCAACAATCAAGGTATTTCTGGACTGGAGTTGATGGAAAATGCCGGACGAGGAATCGCCGAGAGAATCCGGGATAATATTTTGGGTGAGCCGTCAGGCTCAAAAATAGCTGTTATTTGTGGAAAAGGAAACAACGGCGGCGATGGGTTTGTGATCGGGCGTTATCTTTTTGAGTATGGCTGTGAAGTCACGATATATCTGCCGGCTCCGTGCGCAAATCTTTCATCCGACGCTCTCCATAATTTCAATCTGGCCAAAGAGCTTGGTGTAAAACTGATTGCCGTTGAGGCATGTGAACAGTTACCGCTTGATTTACAGACTGATTATATCGTTGACGCTATCTTTGGAACCGGTTTTTCTGGTACGCCACGCGGTTTACTGATGAAATTTATTCAATATATCAATAATATAAATATTCCAGTAATTGCGGTTGATTGTCCATCGGGGCTAAATGTCAATAATGGTTACTGTGAAGGTGATACAGTTAAGGCGATGTATAGTTACCCACTGGCGGCGGCAAAAACAGGGATGTACTATTCACCAGGTCGGGAAAAATGTGGTTTGATCGATATTGTTCCAATTGGAATACCAGATGAGGTTTTGACGAAGTTTGATATCAAGGAAAATCTGATAACGCATGAGATGGTAAGTAAATTATTACCAAAAAGAAAACCGGATGGACATAAGGGCGATTTTGGAAAACTATTTATTTTGGCTGGTTCAACAGGTCTGACCGGTGCGGCGACTTTGTCTGCCGAAGCCTCGGCTCGCTCGGGACTTGGTTTAGTAACAGTTGGGTGTCCCCAGTCACTCAATCCGATTTTGGAAAGTAAATTGACCGAGCCGATGACCTATCCGCTTCCGGATGTTGGCAAAAAAGGTTTTCTGGCCAAGCGCGGTCTTGGTGAGATAAGAAAAAAGATAAGTGAAAACGATGCGGTAATTATCGGACCGGGGATAGGAACTCATTTTGAAACCAGAGAACTTATTCAGAATATCGTTTCGAAATTAGATAAACCTGCTATAATAGATGCCGACGGCCTAAATGCTTTTGCAAAAAAACGCGTAATATTAACGGCCGACCATCCAAAACTGGTTCTAACACCGCATCCCGGTGAATTCAAACGATTAATAGAGGATGAACTTCCGGATGATTTAAACGATAGGTACAATCTTGTTCGTAAGTATGCTAAAAAGTATAACTCGGTGATTGTGCTAAAAGGTTCACCAACGATTATTGTTGATACCAATGGTCAGCTGTATCTTAATCCAACCGGAAATAATGGTATGGCGACTGGAGGCACCGGCGATGTTCTTTCTGGTATAATCGGTTCATTTATGGCGCAGGGTCTAAGTCCGCTTGATAGTGCTATTGCCGGAGTTTATATTCATGGCCTTTGCGGTGATTTTGCTGTGGATGAGTACGGTGAACGGTCACTTTTGGCTGGTGATTTGATAGATTATTTACGGGATACTTTCGTTTTGCTTGAAATTTCTGATTGTTAGCAAATAGAATACTATGAAAATACTTATAATTGGTGGGACACGGTTTCTGGGGCGGTATCTGGTTGAATCTGTTATAAACCGAAGCCATGATGTTACTTTATTCAATCGGGGCAAATCCAATCCTGATCTGTTTCCCGATATAAATCAAATTCTTGGCGACCGAGATGGTGAGCTTGACAAACTTGGTTCGCAAAACTGGGATGCCGTTATTGATACATGTGGCTACTATCCGCGTATTGTCTCGTCCTCAGCGGAATATCTAACTGACAAAGTAAAACATTATACTTTTATATCATCGATTTCTGTTTATGCTGATTTATCAAAACCGGGAGTAAACGAGAAATCGCCGGTTGGAACAATCGAAGACGAAACAATTGAAGAGATAACCGAAAACAGCTATGGTCCACTAAAAGCGCTTTGCGAGCAGGCTGTCGAAAAATCATTCCCCGACAGTACTCTTGTAGTTCGCCCCGGACTCATTGTTGGCCCAAATGATATGAGTGACCGCTTTACTTATTGGATTCACCGAATAGCAAAAGGTGGAAAAGTATTAGTGCCTGAACCAAAAGATTATAATGTGCAGTATATTGATGTCCGTGATCTGGCCGATTGGATAATCGAGATGGTTGAAAATGGCGACACCGGGACATTTAATGGCATTGGTCCCAATAAAAAACTGACTATGTCGGATTTTCTTAATATATGTCGTGCCGAGCTTAATGTCGAAACTGAATTTGTTTGGGTGAATCAAAAATTCCTTGAGGAAAATAAAGTTGAAGGATGGAGCGAATTACCTATCTGGGTCCCTGAAAAAAAATATTTGGGATTGATGCAGACTAATTGTGAAAAAGCATTTAAAAACGGATTAAAATTTCGTCCTCTTGAGATAACAATCAAAGATACTTTGAGGTACTGTAAAACGCGTCCAAATGATTACAAATGGTTGGCGGGAATAGATTCCAAACGCGAAATAGAATTACTCGGTAAATGGAATTCCAATAAATAGAATTTTATCTAAATATTAAAATTTATAAACAGTTCGGAGCGTCTCCATCTTTATAAATAAAATTAATCATATGGACGATGTCTAAAATATTAACTCCTGTAATTCCATCAACGTCAGCCGCCGCCAGCGGATCGGGTGGTGTACCATCCTTGTAAACAAAGTTTATTATAAAAACGACATCAAGAATATCTATATTATCGTCGGCTTCGCAATCGCCGCAAGTATAACAAGTAGGATCGGTTATATTTAACCCGCACCATAAAACATCCATCGCCTGCGGTTGAGAATTATCCCTTACTACTAAATTGAGCCAGCATTGTTTTGCTCTGGTTGGAGTTCCCTGCAGAAAACCACTAGGGTCCAGATCTATACCTTCGGGATAAATACCACCGGCTAATACCCAGGTATATGGTTCATTTCCGCCTTCGGCCGTTAACTCCTGATAATATTCTTCGCAAAGATTTGCTTCCGGTAAAGGTGATATTGTAGTTATTTCCACAAAACTAACCGATAGTAACATTGCTTCCCGGCCAAAATCACAATTATTTTCATACTTTACCCAGAAATAACCGTCTTCACCCCAAAATGGCCCCCAACTATTTTTTGCATGCCAGGCTCCACCCGGGCAAATATTATCATCCCAGCCGGTAATTAAAACACAGTGGCCGGCATCAGGCTGAGAGCCATCATCAAAGTGAGAGTAACATCCGCCAAAATAACCATTAAAATCACCATAAACATCAAAACAAACTGCCACTGGCGCCTGCATAACAGCCGCCTTAATATCATCTACGTTATTATTAACATAAAACCATTCGTTGATTTCAGAAACAACTTCGCATTCATCTGTTTCGCATGGGACTTCATCATCAGCCTGATATGGCATACATGGTTCAAGATAAGCACCTTCATCTCGGTGCCATTCATAAACCGCCTCAGGCCATCCGCCATCACAACCCCAGTTTGGAGAAAAACATGATAAAACTGCCTGCTCAGAAATATCAAGTGGCTCATGACGATAAACCCAGTGAGTTCCTTCAAGTGCCGCCGTTGCTGCAAAAATCCAACATGATCCACAACCGCCCTGATTTCTCACCGGTGTTATTTTATTTGAATCGACCCAATCAAATTGTTCAGGTATATCTCGAAACCAGGTACTAGGATATATATATTTTCTCTGTTTAACAATTTCTTCATAGTTAGAGGGGGGAGTAAAACCATAAGAACGTTCTTCTTGGGTATAATCCAATAGTCTTGATGTTAAACCGGCTTCCCAATCGAGATCATATTGTTCAATTTTGTCCTGAATCTCTTTGAGTTCCAGCTCGGCCGCTTCTTTGGTTTGTGAATCGCCAAACGAAATATTGGAAATAAGTCCCAAACAGATAATCACATAAAAGAATGATTTAATATTTTTCATAGCTTCCCCGCCTGAATATAAAGGTATGTATCTTTATTCCTCAACGACTAAATAAAATATAACCAATTTTGAAACGGTGTCAAGAAATATGATATTATGAAAACCCTGATTACCTTTCCTTATCCAAGCGGATTACGTATTATCGGTCTGCGATTTGAATATTGTTGTTTTATTGACAGTTTGGGTTTGGCCCATTCTTATAAACAAAATTGACTAAATGCACAATATCCAAAATATCTATTGAAGGAATTCCATCAACATTGGCCGATGATAGCGGTATTGGTGCTGTACCTTGTTTATAGATAAAGTTAATCAAACAAACAATATCAAGAATATCTATTCCGGCTGTTCCATCGATATTGCCACAATATGAAACGTACTCCTGAATATGAATCTGTCCGGAGCCTAATCCTTCATCAGGAAAAATATATCCGGTGGCATCGGTATCAGTAAATTGATTATCTCTAAGATCAGAGATGGGATCAGTTGGGCTTGCTTGAATATAATTACATACAGTTATATTGCCAATTGTTCCGGGAAGAACATCAGATTCCACCTGGAAAAGGACATTGGCAAAAGTTTTTACAGTATCTTCTTGAGGAGTCACTAATGGTTCACTCCAGTAGTTAAGGTGGCATTCGTCCCAAGGAGGCATCGGCGGATAAAAGAGAATAAAAACAGTCTCGACATGCATACTGTCGTCATTTGGATGATGAAAAGCGTAGGCATTAAAAGTTGTATTATCGTCATAGAAGGGGTAACAATATCGTCCGGATGTATCAATACTGATAGTATTTAATCCGTGTCCCGAAAATGTAGTACTATCATAAACCACATTTCGTAAATCCAGATTCATTGCTTTTCTATAGTTGTCCAATTCCTTGCGTTCAGATTGATAGTCAAGTTGATATGGACGCATAATTGTGCTGTCATAGGTAAACCGAATAAGAAAGGCTGAAAGTGGATTTAGATTTTT
>JAAERC010000265.1 GCA_024230695.1 Candidatus Zixiibacteriota bacterium | reverse complement strand
ATATCTTCTGTGCGTCCTTTAACACAATCGTCCCGGAGTAAACCGAGACAATATGTAAATCAGTAAGTACTATTGCAGTATAACAAAACCACCAATAATATATTCTTAAACCCAAATATGTCAAGCTATTTCTGGGATCACAGCTTCCGTGAAATCCCTTCATTCTCATTATCTTAGAGATTATCATGGCAATAATATTCTTGTTGCCCAACATGTTTATATTTTTTCTCTTTGCCATCAATATTTTAGCTCCAAAATACAATTATATACACTTTGTCGGAAATGCATACTGCAATTTCCCTGCCCTTTGTATAAAATGAATGATTAACAATATAATTTTGTATTAAATGGCAATTTCAATTACAAATTGTGAATATATGAAATGATACTATTTGATATATCATCATACTATTCATATTGTTACATAATTACTATAGCATTTAACCTATATTTATTATATGGAAAGAACTAATCTTTTTTATAATCTCATTGAAACTTAATCATCAGAATCTAGTAAAACTGCGCAGTAATATGCAACATGTTTCATATTGTAGACAAAAAAAGGCCGCCAAAAGTGGCGGCCTTGCACTATTTGTCAAATCAAACTGGTTTATTTGGAATCGAGAATAATCGGCAAACCATCCTTGCTGTTGCCGATTACGACTACTTTTGTATTGGGGGATTCGGCCAGTTTTTGCGTTGCCTCAATACCTTTCCAGGTGAGTAAGGAGGGAGTCAAGCCGGATGAAACGATCTTTTGAAAATCGGCAATACCTCTGGCTTCAATCCTTTTTCTTTCAGCCTCCTGCGTCTCCTTTAAGATAACAAATTCCATTTTTTCAGCCTCTTGAGAAGCTTCTAATTTGGCATTGATAGCTTCGGTTATTTTGGAAGGAAGACCAACATTACGGATAATAATATTTTCAATTGAAATAAACTTATCCTTCATCAAGCTTTGCATTTCCATAACAATTTCATTGGCTATCTCTTCCCTTTTGGTCGAATAGATCTCCTCTGGTTTGAATTTGCCAACTACTGACCTGGAAACACCCCTGAGAGCCGGAGCCACAGCAACATTATAATAATTCCTGCCAACTGTGATCTGCAAGGAATCAAGTTTGTTGGCAATAGGTCGGAACCAGACCGTCATCTCCAACCCAATTGAGGCACCATCAGATGAAAGAACGTGTAGATCTTCACGACGTTCATCAAGCTGGATCTTATAAACAAAGATATTATTCCAAGGGATATGCCAATTGAATCCTTCTGGATAGATTTTTCCCATCTCGGTACCATCACCAAATTTGAAATAAAACACACCCCGATGCCCAGACGGGATTTGCGTTCCGCATCCCGCCATACCTGAAACAAATATCAGGATAAGCAAAAACGGCAGCAACATTAATTGATTTCGGGTCATTACAACCTCCTTATATTATTAATTCCTAAGTATCTAATATTTCAAAAGAGATTGTATATGAAAGACAAGTAGATATCAATAAAAAAAATAACTAAAATCAAATATCAACTTTAAATGGAATCACATAATCACCGCGTTTAACCAAAGTCGATTCTACAACAATCGACTCTCCTGACCCTGAAAGCGTATCCACTTTGAAATAATACCCGGATTCATCGCTATCAAAAGTAATTAATTGAAAAAACACATCGGACGCGGCGGGGATTTGCCAGCCGGTTTTATAGGTTCCTTCGTCAAGAATCGTATTGAAGGCTTTTAATGTATCGCTTTGATCCCGATAGAATATTCGTTCCTTATAATTACTTGAAAAAGTAATCGAGTCTCCCAGTGGAAGTTTTGCAATAAAATCTTCAACGATATAATATCTACCAAGACGATAATTAGGCAGGCTTGCAGCCGCTACTGGTATGGCATTAAAGGATAAGCCGCTATCACTGACAAACGCCCCGTCAATACTGTAATTCAAACCAGAATATGCCCAAAACCTCCATCCATGAAATTGGTAAGAATCCCCAAATTGTTTAATAAAATAAGCATATCGCTGGAGTGCACTCTCAAATTTATATGCCAGAGTGGTATCAGTGCCTCGAATACGATATATATTTCCCGTAAAATCGTCATTAATAACAGCAACTGCATCTCTGGTATAACTAAACGGATATATAATTTTTGACGGCTCATATAAATCGAGCGAGTCAACACTTATCATTCGCGACACATTTTCAACTCGATAAAAATACAGATCAGCGCTTTCGTCCATAGCAAAAGGCGCTTCTTCGGGATATAAGTCATTAGAATATAATTCTTTACCATCCAAAGAGTTATTAATAAAGTTACTAATCTCTCTTACATAGTTGACCTGATCGACAGGTACTTCCTCGCAGGAAACCAGGATCACAAAAATAAGTAAGAAAAATACCCAATATTTTAGTTTCAGTTTTAACATCTCTATTTCCTCTGACGTTTATTTCTCAATTTTGTTTTAATATTTTTTATTTCATCCCGAAGAGCCGCCGCCGTTTCAAATTCAAGATTCATAGCCGCCTTCTTCATTGCTTTCATCAAAAATCCTATCTGATCTTCGCCAGTCATATCGGCAAAGAAATCTGGCTTTTCAACTTCGTTTGTTTCTATCGTTTTCGAATCCGCGAAGCTGGTCGCCTTTAAAATCTCATCCCGAGTCTTGAAAATAGTTTCAGGGTCAATATTATGTTTTTTATTATATGCCAGCTGTTTGACTCTCCTGCGCTGAGTCTCATCCAATGCTTTTCGCATTGAATTTGTTATTTTGTCAGCATAAAAAATAACTTCACCATTTTTATTTCTCGCAGCACGCCCAGCCGTCTGTATTAATGATCGCTCAGATCGCAAAAAGCCCTCCTTGTCGGCATCAAGAATGGCAACCAATGAGACTTCCGGCAGATCAAGTCCTTCTCTTAAGAGATTTATACCAATCAATACATCAAATTCCCCTAAACGAAGGTCGCGAATTATCTCGGTTCGATCAATAGCATCGATCTCACTATGTAAATAACGAACTCTGATATTCAGCTTCTGAAGATAGGAGGTCAAGTCTTCTGACATCCTTTTTGTAAGTGTAGTAACCAGAATTCTTTCTTTTTTTTCTGTTCTCTCTCGAATCTCATTTATAAGATCATCAACCTGATTCCCAAGAGGACGAACCGAAATTTCAGGATCGCATAATCCGGTTGGTCTGATCACCTGCTCAACAATAACACCGCCGGTCTTTTCAAGCTCAAAATCCGCCGGTGTTGCGGAAACAAAAATTGCCTTATCAACCAGCGATTCAAACTCATCGAAAAACAAAGGACGATTATCAAGTGCGGATGGCAGCCTAAAACCATGTTCCACAAGAACTTCTTTGCGTGATCGGTCACCCGCAAACATTGCCCTGATTTGTGGGACTGTCTGGTGGGATTCATCGATGATAATTAAAAAATCTTCTGGCAAAAAATCAATCAGCGTTGCCGGACGCTCACCTTGAACCCGGCCTGTCAAATGCCGCGAATAGTTTTCAATCCCGCTACAATATCCAATCTCTCTCATCATTTCAATATCATAACCGGTTCTTGACTCAAGCCGTTGAGCCTCAAGCAACTTGCCTGCTGATCTAAGTTCATCAAGCCGTTCTGTCAACTCTGATTCGATCAGACCTATGGCACCCTCCAATTTAGGATGAGACATAACAAAATGTTTTGCCGGATAAATCGCGATCTTATCTCTTTCTCCAATGATCTCGCCAGTTAAGGGATTAATATCTGAAATTCGCTCGATCTCATCTCCAAAAAGCTCAATTCTTATGGCTGTTTCCGAATAGGCGGGAATAATCTCTAAAACATCCCCTCTGACCCTGAAATTGCCTCTCGAAAAATCAATATCATTTCTGTTATAATGAATATCTATCAGTGAACGTATAATCTCATCCCTATCCATCTGCTGTCCGGTTTCAATAATTAGTAGTAATTTTTTATAATCTTCAGGTGAGCCAAGTCCATATATACATGAAACCGAGGCAACAATTATAACATCCTCTCTCTCCAAAAGCGAGGCTGTCGCCCGTAATCGTAAACGGTCGATATCATCATTCATCGCCGTGTCTTTTTCAATATATGTATCAGTTGTCGGTTTATATGCTTCAGGCTGATAATAATCATAATAGCTAATAAAAAACTCAACCGCGTTATTGGGGAAAAATGCTTTAAGCTCTCCATATAATTGAGCGGCCAAAGTCTTATTATGAGAAATAACCAGAGTCGGACGGGCGTGCTCCTTGATCACATTGGCGACTGAAAAGGTTTTCCCGGAACCGGTTACGCCAAGAAGAGTTTGAAATTTATCACCCCTCTTTAATCCCTCAAGAAGCTCATTGATAGCCCCCGGCTGATCACCACTTGGCCTATATTTAGAAACCAGATTAAATTTTGTCATCCCTGTTAACTATGATCCAATCATTTCAGAAATTATTATCACAAATATAATCTCCTCATCCATAATAGCAATCATATTATAAACAATCTATCACTTTCAATAGTTTATTTTTATTTGTTTTATGGAACCGAATATTATCAGAAACGTAGAATTAGTAGAAATAGGAAGTAAATTGAGAATAATTAATGATTAGCCAAAATGTGGGCAAATTTTAGCTTGACAGTTGGCAATAAAAGGGTAAGTTTACGTGCTAACAATATGAAACCAATGACCCTGCAAATATAAATAGGGGGAGAAAATAATGTATGCTGTTTTTGAATCTGGTGGCCTGCAATTTAATGCCGAGGAAGGTGCCTTGTTAAAGGTTCCTCATCTTACCGAAAAACCTGGCGAAACTATTTCAATAGAAAAAGTACTGCTTGTTAAAAATGGCGAAGAAGCCATTATGGGAACGCCTTATGTAGATACGGCGCGAGTTGAAGCCGAAATAGTCGACGAGGGCCAGGCCGAGAAAATCAATGTATATAAATTTAAGAGGCGGACCAAATATCGTAAATTGACCGGGCATCGCCAAAAATACACAGAGATAAAAATTAAAAAGATTGTTCTACCGGAAAATTGACCCCAGATATTTTAAACATAGCCAAATTTAGACCGAATAATTTATTTATTCGGTCTATTATAATATTGGGCGCCCTGCTAATTTTAAGTGCAGGTACATCCCACGCTCAATCATTTAATATTGTTGATATAAAGGTGGAGGGAAATAACACCGCCTCCTCAAATCTGATCCTATCGGTATTGGGACTAAATAAAGGCGATCAATTAACATCAACATTGACTCAGGATGCAGTCAAACGGCTTTACGGTTTGGGATTTTTTAAAGATATTTCAATTGATGCTGATGAAGTAACCGGGGGATTAGAATTAACTATCAAAGTTCGTGAACTTCCAAAACTTTCAGCCATATCTTTTAAGGGAAATAAGAAAATAAAAACCAAGGATATCCTTGCATCAATCGGTCTTGAAACTGAAAAATTTATCTCACAAAACTTAATATTTGAAAAAAAGAATGAGATATTGTCAAAGTATGCCGAGAAAGGATACTTTCTCACAACAGTCAATACCATATCTGATTATACCGATGACTCTTCTAAGGTTCTTTTGACTTATGATATCTCCGAAGGCTCCAAAGTAAAAGTTGAAGAAGTTATCCTGACGGGCAACATAATAAACCCAACCAAAAATGTAATTAGCGAAATACGAAATCGCAAACGTGGTTTTTTATTATCATCTAATTATGATCGCGATGCATACCCCGATGACAAAGATAAAATAATTGAATATCTTCACAGCAATGGATTCCTTGACGCCTACTTGAAATCTGACTCTATCGCTATTGACAGTGTCAGAAATAGGATGAAAGTATATTTTGATATTTACGAGGGACCCCGATATTACTTTGGTAAAACTGAATACAATGGCAATGAAATATTCCCCGATGAAATAATTAACACGGTATTAAAATATAAGGAACGAGAAGTATTCAGTACAGAGAAATTTGAAGAATCTGTATATGAGATTTATTTCCTATATCAAGAAAAAGGACATCTGCATGTCCAGCTGATGGATGATCGATCCACCAAAGATTCTATAATCAACATCTCCTTTGATGTCGTTGAGGGTCTTCCCTCGGAAGTAAATCTTGTCAAGATCACCGGCAATACCAAAACTCAGGAAAGAGTTATTCGCCGGGAAATGGCTATCAGACCCGGACAGGTGTTTCACCGTTCACTTTTAGTCAGGTCAGTAAGAAACATAATGCAACTCAACTATTTTGGTAATGTCACGCCCGACATCGCCGATTTACCTTCTGGCGATGTTGACATCTTAATTGAGGTCGAGGAAAAACCAACCGGTCAGATTTCAGCTGGAGCAGGTTATTCGGGACAAGATAAATTTGTTGGTACTTTTGGATTAGGTATTCCTAATTTCAGAGGGATGGGACAAAATCTCTCATTTAATATTGATATTGGTGACCGTCGCAATTCCTACTCACTATCCTTTACCGAACCTTGGGCTTTTGGCTCACCTACTCTTATTGGTGGCGATCTTTATTATACTAATCGCCTTTGGTACAGTGATTACACCGAAGGACGGCGAGGAGGATCAATTAAAATCGGTCGTCGCTTAAAATGGCCGGATGATTATTTCAGTATCTATGCCCGTTATCGCCTTGAAGATGACCGCTTTTACGATTTCAGCGACACTTATCGAGATGGCCATTCCCAAAATGCATATCTTACCGGCTATTATGTTAGTACCGACACTCTAACTAGTTTGCCTACACCTGATACCAGTTACGCAAAAAGATATGGTGACCCATTACCCTCTTCTCTGGAAAGATTTGAAGAAGGCTGGAACAAAGCCTCAACAATTCAGTTTACAATCTCAAGGGATAGCCGTGACTTGCCAGAATTTGCAACAACAGGTTCCGTGATATCATATACTTTTGCAAAAACTGGCGGAGACATTCTCGGCGGATACTGGAAATACAATCGGCATGAGTTCTCATATTCAAAATTTATTCCTATCTGGGGAAAACTGGCTTTGGCTGGCAAAATAAAATTTGGTGCGATAAGTTCCCCCGATAACAGTAAAATCCTGGAATTTGACCGCTATTCACCAGGCGGAACTGGGTATGATGGTGTCGTAAGAGGTTATGACGACGGCTCACTTACGCCCGACACGGCATCAACTATTACAATTATGGAAGAATATTATAGTAATAATATTTTAGATACGCTCCCGAATATGTCTGGTGTAACATCGCCTGATTGGGATTCGACTATCACCACAGTATCACCATACGTTAGTAAGGTTCGGGGAAAATATATGCTTGTTGGAAACCTTGAATTACAGATGCCTCTCCTGGAAAATCAGTTATATGCTTTACTTTTCTTTGATGCCGGAAATTCTTGGTTACATCGTAAAGATATAAAATTAAATCATGTATATAGAGGTTACGGATTCGGATTCAGGTTACTTGTCCCCGGAATAGGTACAATCGGATTTGATTTCGGATACCCAATGGACGATCGTGCGGGACAGGAAAAAGGCTGGAAACCGCATTTCCAAATTGGTACAACATTTAGATAGCTAAATTATTTAGAATTATTATTATTGGTAGATATAAGGAGTTTTGAGATGAACACAAGAAAAATGACAGGTATTATTCTTCTGGCCGCAGTTTTGATGTTAGTATTTTCTCTAAGTGGTTTTGCGCAGGCAGTAAAGAATGAGTACATTGATTCTGATAAGATATTTTTGGAATACACCGAATGGAGCAAAGCTCAGGAAGAATTTAATACTGACTATAATGCCTGGGAAGTTCAAGCCAAAGAAATGCAAACTGAATTTGAAGAGATGCTTGAAGAGTACAATCGGCAAAGGCTGATTTTGTCCGACGAAAAGAAAAAAGAACGCGAAGCGGCTATTGAGGCCAAAAAGAAGGCACTTGATGCCTTTACCGGACAGGTCTTTGGTCCCGGCGGTGAAGCCGAGAGAAGAAACAATGCTTTAATCCAGCCATTATTAGAGAAGATCAATGCCGCTATTGAACAAGTTGCCACTGATGGTAACTATGATTTTGTGTTTAACTCAGCCGGTTTGGCCTATGCCAAAAAAGATTATGACATCACCGAAAAGGTCCTTGATATTCTTGAAGAATAGATAATTACTTAGGAACTGATTTGAGTGTAACTGTAAAACAGCTCGCCGATTTAGTCGGCGGAATACTTGAAGGTGACGGCAATATCATTATTAATTCGGCGGCACCAGTAGAATCCGCTAAAGAAAATCAAATCAGTTTTATCGCTAATAGTAAATACAAGAAATTCCTTGATCAAACAACCGCTTCGGCGGTTGTTTTGCCTGATGACCTAAATTGCGACTGCCCGGCGGTCATTAGACACAAAAACCCTTACTATGCTTTCGCGCTAATATTGGATGAACTGTACCCAGACACAAATAAATTAGAAAATGCCATTGATGAAACTGCCGTAATATCTGATTCGGCAATAATCGCTGACAATTGTACTGTTGGAGCTCTTTCATTTGTTGGAGACAATACAAAATTAGATAACAATACTGTCATTTACCCCAGAGTTTACCTCGGCAATAATGTTACAATTGGAAAAGGCTGCAAACTCTACCCCGGTGTGATCATTAATGATGACACAAAAATCGCTGACAATGTTACGATTCATGGCGGTACTGTTATTGGAGCTGATGGCTTTGGTTATGCGCAACATGACATGGGGCTAAAAAAAGTAAAACAAATCGGCTGGGTGGAAATCGGCGATGATTCTGAGATCGGAGCCAATTGT
>JAAERC010000264.1 GCA_024230695.1 Candidatus Zixiibacteriota bacterium | reverse complement strand
TTGCGAGAAATTAGGACTTACTAAGAATGGCGCATATATTTTACTTTCAAGGGCGCGAGCGAAATTAAAAAACTGTATGGAAATGGATAAATAAATTATGAGTTGCGACGAAAAACATTTCAGCGATATGATTTATGCCTATGAATTAGGGTTATTGCCCGAAAAAGATCGGTGTGAATTTGAGATCCATTTAATGGAATGCGATTCATGTTTTGAAAATCTTAATAAATTCAAGCAGGAAGCTACCCTTTTAAAAAACGATCCTGATGTTCAAAAATCAGTAAAACAGTTCATTAAAACATATGACAATGAAGCCGAAAAATCTTCATCCAACATAACAGTAATCAAACCCAGAAAATTATGGAAAACATTTATTCCGGTAGCGGCCGCGGCGGTACTATTCATTTTCCTGATCTTAAAGGACTGGCAATTTGAGATTGGTCCTTCAAAAAAGGCAATTGCCTCTGAAAATCGGATTGCGATCATGTATTTTGAAAATCTAAGTGATCCAACCGACAGTCTGAAAATCGGCGAGATCGCCGCCAATCTGCTTATGACCGATCTAGCCGAATCTGATTATTTAAACATTGTCTCTAGCCAGCGGCTTTATGACCTGTTGAAATTAATTGGCAATGAAGGTCTGAAATCGATTAATAAAGCAACTGCCACACAAATTGCCTCTGAAGCCAAGGCAAATTGGATCCTGATGGGTAATATCCTGCAAATAGAGCCAAATATAATAATTACGACTCAGCTTATTGATGCTGGCTCGGGCGATATTACTGCCTCGGTTCAAGTAACCGGTAATAAAGATGATAATATTTTCTCAGTTATCGACAAGTTAACTATTAGAACCAAAGAGAATCTAAGTTTGCCATCTGATGCTTTAATTGAACCGGATCCTTTCATCGCAGATAATACAACAAATTCTTCGGATGCATATAGACATTACCTTAAAGGAATTGAAAATAGAAATAAACTATATAATAATGAGGCAATAATTAATTTTGAAACCGCGCTTGAATATGACTCGACCTTTGCAATGGCATATTATCATCTGGCCTATATCAAAGATCGCGAAATGGCTGTTATGGCACTCAAATATTCGGACGCAGTTAGTACTATTGATAGATTATTTATTAAAATCCTTGAAACCAGTTATAATGGCAAATACAACAAGCAAAAAAAATTGCTAAAGGAATTAATTCTCCTTTATCCTGATGAAAAAGAAGGCCATTACCAATTGGCCTTGCTTGAATATTCATTAGACAACTTTGATGTTTCTATAAACTCAATGAATAATGCTATAAAAATCGATCCTAATTTGAAAACGGCTTATAATCATTTGGCTTATGCCTACAATCATGTTGGGGATTTTGAAAAGGCATTATGGGCAATCGATAAGTACATTGAATTAGCACCCGATGAAGCAAACCCTCTTGATACTAAAGCGGAAATCTATGCCTTAAACGGGATGATTGATAATGCCATTGAATCATATAAAAGAGCATTAGTTGTTAAGCCGGATTTTTATTCATCGCTAAAGAACCTCAGCCTGATGTATATATTTAACGGTCAATATGATCAAGCCGACAGTTGTCTTGATATTTTATTGAATATTGAGAGCCAAAGAGCTGAGGCATTCAAATATAAAGCATTCATTTCTATTTTTCAGGGTAAATTAAATGAAGCTTTAAAGTGTTTTGATTTAGATATTAATTCACAGGACAAGGATTCCACCAGTTATCACTTTTTCAGATCGAGGATTTTTACAGAACAACAAATTTGGGTGCTTGCTTTGGAAGAAATTGAAAAAGCAATTGAACTTTATAAAATAAGTAACCCCAACAATAAATCAACATACCGTTATCTCCGTATTCTTATTCTGGCTAACATGGGAGAAATGGCCGAAGCAAAAAAGGGCTTAAAAGAACTTAAGACATATGTTGATGAAATTGGAAATTCAGAATATGCATACTGGTATGCGGCTGGATCAATTGATATCGTTGAAGGAAATTTGGACAAAGCCTGCGCCAGTTTTAAAAAATCGCGAGATTATAATAATGAGTATTTTGTAGGTTATAAACTGGCTACGACATATTTGCTTGCGGAAAGATATGATGAAGCAATATTAGAATTTGAGAGAATCCTAAATATTTATGGTTTACAGCGCGCCTTTTTTGGCGTTTTTTCGGTAAAAATCCATTATTACCTGGGACTGGCTTATGAACATTCTGGCCAACGAAATAAAGCAATAGATCAGTACAGTATTTTTCTTAAAATCTGGAAAGATGCCGATAAGGAAATCAAAGAAATTGAAGAAACCCGCAATCGATTGGTCAGACTACAAAGCCAATCCTGATTCCAATTTAACTTTATAATTAAAATAATGGGGATAAACATAATTGCATATCCCCAATTTCGAAAGAAACATCTATATCCAAACCACACATTCCGGATTGATGCCGCCTTTATAGACATTATTAACCAATAAAACAATATCAAGAATATTAACTAAGTAATCATGATTGACATCGCCAGACTCCAATGGATCAGGGTCCGGGCCCGCTTTGTAAACATTATTTACTAGAAAGACAATATCAAGAATATTAATTCCAGGAGTACCATCTATATCTCCACAGGTATAATCGCACAAATCACCAACATCATTACCATTGCCATCCTCCTGGCCGGGGTTAGCATGTTCCGGACAATTATCACAGGCGTCTTCAACCCCATCTAAATCGGCATCTTCATGACCGGGATTGGAAACATCCGGACAACCATCGCAGGCATCACCATCACCATCACCATCAGTATCAATCTGCTCCGTATTGACAATCTCAGGGCAGTTATCATAAATATCAAGAATATCATCGCCATCGGCATCATCAAGCGGAACAAAATCAATTGTATTTGCTGTAAAATTTGGCACTGCCAAAATATTATCAATGGGATTATATCCAAGAGCCGTTGGACCGGAGTGACCGGTCGATATCAAAACCGGTGGA
>JAAERC010000263.1 GCA_024230695.1 Candidatus Zixiibacteriota bacterium | reverse complement strand
TGAGATGTTTTTCGATATCGGCACAAAGTGTCTCATCGATTTCGCCATCAATAAAATCAGCGATATTCTGAATGTATTTACTGCAATGTTTCATTTCAGTTCTCCTGAAAACTCTGAGATAATCTATCTCGTAATGCCAATCGGGCCCTGAGAATCCTAGATTTTGTCGCCGGCACCGAAAGATTAAATATCTCTGCTACATCTTTCACTGGCATATCTTCCATATAACGCAAAATAAAAGGGCCACTATAAATATGTTTCATTTCAGCCAAACCGGCTTCTATAATCTCCATGATCTGCTTATTCTCAAAATGATGATGTGGATCGCCCCAATCATATAGATTGGAAATATCCTCATTATGAGATTCGGGTAAATATTCTTCTATAGGTTTTAAATCCATTCTTTTATCTTTGACGGCGTCTGATCTGAAATGGTTTAGCGCAATCGAATAAAGCCATGTTCCAAATGATGATTCTAATCGAAATTTATCGATGTTATCAACTGCCTTTAAAAATGTCTCCTGCACAATATCCTCAGCATCCTCACGATTGTTAGAAAGCTTCAGGGCCAGGCGGTAGATTTTGTCTTTATATTCTCCTATCAATTTGGAGAATGCATCAAAATCACCGCTTTGGGCCGCCAATATTAATTCTCTTTCATTCATTAGACTCAATTATAGCCAAAACGATTCAAAAAAACAAATAAGATGCTATCAGTTTATATAATTACACTATTTATAAATGATTATTAAAGGGCAGGTCAATTTAATCTACCCTTTTCTCTTGAATTAAATGAATTATATCAATAAGTTAAATTATCTATATCCAAACAACACATTCCGGGTCTGGGCCGCTTTTGTAAATGTTGTTAATCAAATAAACAATATCGAGAATATTGATTATTAAATCATGGTTCACATCGGCTGATTCAAGCGGATCAGGGTCAGGTCCCGATTTGTAAACATTATTTATGAGAAAAACCACATCAAGAATATTTATTTCTGGTGTGCCGTCTATATCACCACAAATATAATCGCAAAGGTCACCTACGTCATTACCGTTACTATCTTCTTGTCCCGGGTTATAGTGTTCTGGACAGTTATCGCAAGCATTTTCAACTCCATCGATGTCGTCATCTTCATGCCCCGGGTTGGGTATATCCGGGCAACCATCGCAAGCATTACCATCACCATCTTCGTCGGAATCAATTTGGTCAGTATTGGCCGTATTGGGACAATTATCTATGTAATCTAAAATATTATCACTATCATTATCATCAAGTGGAATCAGATCGACTCGATTTGCATTAAAGTTTGGAACAGCCAGAATATTATCTACTGGGTTATATCCGAGGCCGGCCGGTCCCGAATGCGTACTTGATATTAAGGTTGGTGGATTAGTAAAGGTCTGGTCGTACTTATAGATAGTACCGTCATAATAACTTGTTACGTAAACATTACCGTCATTATCCATCGCGATACCGTCCATATCGCCAAAGGGCGTTGTTACTAATAAAGTAATAGAAGCGGAGGTCAAATCTACGGCTACAATCGGGGCAGAGGACCCAATTGACGCCAGTAGCAGACGATTATTAGTTTCATCAAAAATTACATCCTGCGGCCACCCCGGAAGACCACTCCCAACAAAAGTTTCAATGGTCTGGTCACTGATTGTAAGTTTAAATATTTCTCCCGCTCCATTAACGGCGTCGATAAGGTATAAGTGACCATCGTTGTCGGCAGTCAGTCCATCCAATTGATTAGCACCTGGAATGTATTTGACCCACAATAAACTTTTTGTAGTCAAATCATATGCTCTTACATAGTATTGTCCGCATGTAACAAAAAGAGTATTTCCGACAATATGATTAGCGTAGGCATTGCCTATACTTGTGACAAAATCAGATGTCGTTCCCTCATTATCAATTGCTACAACTGATCCGGCATAAAAACTACAAATAAGATAACGGTTATTTACCACATCATAGGTGGCATGTTCAGGATTGGCAACTGTGACTTGCCCGCTTGATAAAACGGGCAATAATAAAATTGCTAATATGATGAAATTTATTAATTGTTTAAACATGTTCTCTCCCAAAAATTTTACCACTGTTTTGTTATAAAATATTCCCATTTTTTTATTAGACTATCCAAATGATGCACTCCGGCTCGGAATCGCCTTTGTAGATGTAATTAATTAAATAAACAATATCGAGAATATTGATTATTAAATCATGATTTACATCGGCTGATTCGAGAGGGTCAGGATCAGGTCCCGATTTGTAGACATTATTTATGAGAAAAACAATATCAAGAATATTTATCTCCGGAGTTCCGTCAATGTCACCACATATATAATCACAGAGATCGCCAACGTCGTTACCATTAGTATCTTCTTGTCCGGGATTAAAATGATCGGGACAATTATCGCAGGCATCCTGAATGCCATCAACATCAGTATCTTCGCCACCCGGGTTATAATCAAAAGGGCATTCATCACACATATCGCCAACCCCGTCGTCATCAGCGTCGAGTTGCTCAGGATTATATATTTCAGGGCAGTTATCAAGGGGACAGCTGTTCAGCGGATCATCGGTATCACCGTAACCATCATGGTCGGTATCGATACAAGTGCCCAAAACAAATCCTTGATTGGAATTATCAGTACACATCATTTCGCAGTAGGAACCGCCAATAATGTAAACTGTATCGCCAACAATGGCCGCCGCTGTTCCATGGCGCGGGATTAACATCGGTGTTAATTCGGTCCAGATATTCAAATCCGGATCATACTCTTCGACCTCATCAAAAATCCCCGGAATTTCGCCGCCGAATATATACAGCTTACCATCGATTCCAGCAGCCGACAGACCACCGCGTGGTTTCGGCATCGTGGTGATACTGTACCAAGTATCGCTGGCTGGCGCATAAGCTTCAACAGCACCGATCATTGTATATGCACCAAAGTATCCCTGTCTTCCCCCAACTACATAAATTAATGTGTCATCAACCACAGCAGAGGCATGATGATGCCGGGGAGTTATCATATTGGCCAGTTGCGTCCATGTATCGGTAGCAGGATCGTACACCTCAACAATAGGAGTAACAGCTCCCAGTACTATATTGCCACCTGTAACATATATTTTGCCATTATAAGCGATAGCACTATGTTCACCGCGGGCAACATTCATCGATGCCCGTTGGGTCCAGGTATCAGTGTCTGAATCATAAGCCAGAGTTATTGGTGTAGGTATCCAGCCCCCGGCGGTAGTATTAGTATAACCGCCAATAACATAAAGAATACCATCGACCGCCACCGCGGCGCAATGATGTCGATTGGTAGGTAACGATGCCGCACTTGACCAACTGTTTGTTGCCGGATCATAAACCTCAACAATATCGGTGATATTGTAGCCATCCAGCCAGCCGCCAATCACATAAATTTTGCCATCCAATTCTCCTGGCAGGATTTCCTGCCTCGCGGTTGGCATATCGGTTCGATCAAACCAGTAACCACTTTGCGCCAACACAGTCCCCGAGCAACTAAAGAGTCCTATACAAATTAATAAACATAAGACTTTACGCATAATTCCTCCAATAATTGTGTGTTACGTTATTCCACCTATTCCATTTTCTTCAAATGGGTCATATATCGCTGGAATCTTACATAAATTTAATTATAAGAGTGGTTGGATCGGGGGAATTGATTGCCAATCCTAAATCTATATAGTATATTTTCTCGGTAAGGTTTAATAAGTCAGGGATGAAATTTGACAATCAATGAGTTATATAAATTGGCCTGCAATGGAGATAAAACGTCAGAAGCTGTTTTTCTTCAAACGTTAACTGTAAGATTTCGCCTCTTTTTGTACCATAAGAATATAAATGAAGAAGATGCCAAAGAAATAGTTCAGGATGCGATGTTTACTATTATTAAGGAATATAAGAAAATTAATTTTGAAACCAGTTTTGCCGCATGGGCTTACAACGTCCTTCAAAATAAGTTGTTAAATTATTTTCGAAAATCCAAAAAGCATGGAGAGATTATTTCTTCGTCATCGGATAATCAAGCGGGAGAATTTAGAACCTGGGAGCCAGATCCCATCTTGGCCCCGCAATTATTGGACTGCCTAAGGAAAATAGGCAAAATAAATATGCGGTATGCCAGAATACTGAATCTCCATTTTCAGGGATATAAAGTTAATGAAATTTGCAAAAAACTGGAAATTACGCCCAATAACCTTTATGTAATCTTATCGAGAGCCAGATCAATGTTAGCATCCTGTCTGGAAAAGGGAGGTATTGATTAATATGGGTGAATGTACTAATAAACATTTTGGAGATATTCTTCATTTATATGAACTGGGTATGTTATCAGATGATGACCACCAGCAATTCGAAGTTCATCTTATCGAGTGCGAAGATTGTTTTAATAAGGTTCAGCAGTTTAAGGATGTCGCCAAACATATTCGATTTTATGATGAAGTGCAAGAAGTAGTTCAAGACATCTCTAAAAATGAAGATATGTCTTCAAAAACTATTAGAACTGAAAGGAAACGGCTATTTGGTAATAAAATATGGCGTTCTCTTGTTCCTACTTCAGTTGCGACTGTAATCATTTTACTATTTCTTATAATTAAACCCTGGAAAATCGACTTCCAACCATCGGGAGAGGCAATTGCGGCCGAAAACCGGTTAGCAATTATGTATTTTGAAAATTTGGCTGAGCCAAATGATTCTTTACAATTTGGCGAAATTGCGACAAATCTTTTAATTACTGACCTGGCAGAATCTCAATATATGCAGGTTGTCTCGAGTCAGCGGCTTTATGATATTTTAAAACTGCTTGGCCGAGAGGGAATCAAAAAGATCGATAAGAGTGTTGCGTCCGAAGTAGCACAAAAATCAAGGTCCAGATGGCTATTAAGTGGCAGTATTTTACAGGTAAATCCTCATTTAATTCTGACTTCACAAATTATAAATATTTCCAATGGTGATGTTGTCGCGACCCAAAGAATCATTGGAGATGAGTCTCAGGATATCTTTTCAATTGTTGATATGCTATCTTCCGAGATTAAAACTGATTTGGCTCTTCCCGCCGAGGCTTACGATGAACATGATCCGGCTGTGGCCGATGTGACTACTCATTCTGCCAAGGCTTATCACTACTATATATTGGGTAATGAGACGTTGAGGAAATATTACAAAGATGAAGCCATAAAATATTTTGAAAAAGCGATTGAATATGATTCAACTTTTGCTATGGCCTATTATGCTTTGGCTGGTCTTAAGGATATTTCACTTTTATCCAAGGCAATTGAATATTCAGATAATGTTACCTGGAAGGAAAAACATTATATCAAACACCTTGAAGCAATGGTCATTAATGACTACAATAGTGCCTTGGATGAACTCCACAAAATTGTCAATAGATATCCGGATGAAAAGGATGCCTACTATTATTTGGGATTTTATAATAGCGGTCTTCAACAGTACGATAGTGCGATCGCTTTATTTAATAAGGCTATTGAATTAGATCCTAGTTTTAAAGATCCCTATAATCAACTAGCTTATGTATATAATAATATTGGCGATTTTGAAAAAGCATTACTAGCTATCGATAAATATATTGAATTGGCACCAAATGAACCAAACCCATTTGATTCCAAAGCGGAAATTTATGCGTTTAACGGGATGATTGAATATGCCATTGAATCATATAAAAAAGCGCTATCGATAAAGCCTGATTTTATAGCTTCTTTAAAAGGACTGGCATTGATGTATGTTTTTGGCCAGCAATATGATAATGCCGATAGTTGTATAAACTTAATATTGGATACAGGAGGCGATAGTTATACTGTCTTAAGATATAAGGCATTAATTCCATTGTTCCAGGGTAAATTTGATAAAGCCTTAGATAAATTTGATATTGCAATTAACTCACTTAAAGAAGATTATGCCTTATTGCATTATTACAAATCAAGAATATTTATCGGACAGAATAATTTGTTGATGGCACTTAAGGAAAACGATACAACTATTAGCCTTTACAATCAAGTCAATCCAACTAATAAGGCATATTATAGATATTTGGGGATTCAGATTCTTGCCGAAAATGGCGATTTGATCACAGCAAAAGAGAAATTGGCTGAATTAAAACAGTTTGTTGAGGAAGTCGATGGGATGCACTATACATACTGGTATGCTCGTGGCGCCATTGAATTAGCCGAGGGAAATTTGGATATGGCTTGTACCAGTTTTGAAAAATCAAGAGATTATAATGGCGAGTTTGTTGTCAGATATATGTTAGGGAAAACTTACAGTTTGGCCGAGAGATATGAAGATGCTATTACTGAATTTGAAAAAATCCGAAATGAGTATAGTGCCCAGCGTTCATATTTTGCTATTTATTCAGTGAAATTATACTATTATTTGGCTCTAGCTTTTGAAAATTCCGATCAATATCTGAAGGCTATTGAAAATTATAAAACATTCCTTAGAATTTGGAAAGATGCAGATGAGGGAATGGAATTAATTGATGACGCCCAAAAAAGAGTGACAAGATTAACTAGTAACTCTTAGGTGCCTTTATTTAATTGTAATAATCGTTTTTTGGCATCTTCAATTGAATCAAATTTGGTATCGGCATTTTTCCAAATGCCAATAAATTTTTTATATTGAGTTTTCGCTTTACTTATCTGATTTGCATTTTCATAGGCAATACCGAGATAATAATACGCTTTTACAGATTCAATCCCTTGGTATAATCTGAATCTTTCTGTATAATTGGATAATAAATACTCATACAAATGTATAGCCTCATTATAATTGCCCGATTTAGTTAATGCTTTTGCCAAAATAATTCCAAAATCAAAATTGGGACTGGCTTTCATGCCTTTCCTTAAGGCATCAACTGCTATCTGGTAGTTTCCTTTAACTAAT
>JAAERC010000262.1 GCA_024230695.1 Candidatus Zixiibacteriota bacterium | reverse complement strand
ATACCGCGATATCTGGTGATTCGCATGATGAATCAGGACGTGCTTCGGTTATTGAATTATTTAAGCCGGGGCCATCTATATCAATCGCAGAATAATAAATATCCGGATCAAAAGGGTAACTGCCGTTACGATAATCACTCCATACGGTACCAAACTGACCCAATTGATTGGCGTCCATAGCAGGTCCATATTGAGGCGCCGCTATTGAATAACTTGCTATTTTCTGGTTATATCCAAGCGGTGTTCCAGAACTGTCAAAATACTGAAAAAATATTTCGCTTCTTCCGTTACGTTTATCTGCCCAAACTATCACAAACTCGCCGGCGAAATTTACTGCCACGCGTGGATTTAATTGTTCTGCCTGGTGGGTATCATCATTTACAAGAATATCAAATGTATCTTCTGCATAGAGATATTGCACCATTAATATGAAGCATGTAATGGTTAATAGTATTTTTATAAACCAATAATAATTTTTCATTAACTATAACATTAGCAAGACCAATGCCATTATGATTAAAACTACGAAGGATCATTGGTTTTTATTTTGTTGTGTTGCAATCAGTTAAAGGCATCCAACAAAAGGAATTTGTATGTAATAATATTAACAAAAAAGAGAGGAAAACAGTTCCCAAATCACCGGGAACTGTTTTCCTTATAGAGGATATATTTTTTTAAAACAATAAAAAGAAATTATCTTTTCTTCTTTTTATGACGATCAGCTCTTCTGCGTTTCTTGCGTTTATGAGTCTTAATCTTCAATCGTTTGCGTTTTTTTCCGCTCGGCATTCATCCTCCATTAGTGGCTGACCGAAAAGCTATTCAATCGGTAGCTTCGTTATCATGTTTTTAAATTCGTTAGAAGGCTTAAAGACAGGTACTTTTCTTCCTGGTACAGGAACAACTTCACCCGTTCTTGGATTCCTTGCCTTTCTTTCTTTTCTCAATTTGACCTTAAATGTACCGAAACCCCTTATTTCAATATTATTGCCAGACTCCATCGATTTTTTTACTGTGTCGAGTAAAGCATCAACAACGACGGCAACATCGGTTCTGGTCAGACCAGTTCTTTCGGCCACTTTTTCAACTAGATCAGCTTTGGTCATAACATCCTCCCTCGGGAACCGGCTGATTTATATTATAATCTTTTATTTTCATACTCATAATCAACACTCTTAATTTTAATCAGTTAAAAATGATTAACAAATACTAATTCAAATAAATATTACAACGTGCTATATTAAGATATTTTCCTCTGCAAGTCAATGGTTTTCTTAGACTAATACAGATATAATATTTCCGGACCAAGCCCCCCCTTGGAGGTAACCTGTCCAACACTTTTTAAAACTCCTCCCATTAAATCAAAAATTCCTTTTTCAGGGATAAAATCTTTGACTGTCTGTGGTTTTCCGCTTATCCCGGCCAACTCCGCCGCCAATCTGACAGCATCCTCAAACCCTCCTAAAGTATCAATTAGCCCATTATAATAGGCCTGACGGCCGCTATATATCGAGCCATCGGCTAATCTATATACATCTTCTTTTTCCATACCGCGCCCGGCTACAATGGCCTCTACAAACTGTTCATATGAATCCATGACCATATCAGATAGCATTTTCCGCTCATTGGCAGTCATATTTCTATCCAATGAACCAACATCTTTTAATTCACCAGATTTAACCGTCTCATATTTGACCCCAATTTTATTAAACAGCTCTCCGGCAGTGGGATAACTCAGAATCACACCAATTGAGCCTGTTATTGTTCCGGGATTGGCCATAATAACATCAGAAGCGCAGGCGATATAATATCCTCCGGAGGCCGCTACCGAAGACATTGAAGAGACAACAACTTTGTTATCTTCCTCACGGATTCTTAATATCTCATTATAAATCTCCTGTGAGGGTGCAATTCCTCCACCGGGAGAATTTATATCCAATACTATTGCGCTGACGCTATTAGATTCACCCCATTTTTTAAGCTGCTTAATTGTTGATTTGGAGTCATAAATTCCGTCATAGACTTCAACAATCGCCACTTTAGTGCCAAAACCGCCCCAGGGAGAATCACCAGACTCAGACATCAAACCGACAAACATCAAACCAAAAAATCCAATAGTTATAAAAAATGTTGCGGCAATGACAACTGCTATAATTATATCTCTTTTTTTAGCCATATTATCACTTAATTTCTTGAATAAATTTTCAATT
>JAAERC010000261.1 GCA_024230695.1 Candidatus Zixiibacteriota bacterium | reverse complement strand
TTATAATCCGCTATACTTAAACAGGTTATATAGACATAAAACAAATTGCCCGATTTTATCACAATATTATTTTATTGTATTGATGATATTCTTCTGAAACTTTATATTGGTTTACCAATAAAATAGAGAAACTGAAGGTGAGATAAATTATGAATTTTATTACAAAACTTTTCGGAACCAAACATGATCGCGATGTCAAAAAGATCAAACCACTTGTGGATGAAATAAATGAGTTTTTTGAAAAGCTCAATGGTCTCTCCGATGATGAATTAAAATCAAAAACTGATGAATTCAAAAAACGGCTCGATGATGAAGAAACGCTTGATGATATCCTTCCTGAAGCTTATGCGGTAGTTAAGGAAACCTGTCGGCGCTTAATGGGAACATCATGGGATGTCGCCGGAATCGACACTGAATGGAACATGATTCCTTACGATGTTCAGCTTATCGGCGGAATTGTTTTACATCAGGGCAAAATAGCAGAGATGGCAACCGGTGAGGGTAAAACGCTGGTCGCCACATTGCCGACCTATCTCAACGCCTTATCTGGTAAAGGTGTTCATCTTGTCACAGTCAACGACTATCTCGCCCTGCGTGACAGCGAGTGGATGGGCCAGGTATTTAAGTTTTTGGGATTAACAGTTGGATGTATCCAAAATGAGATGACCTCGGCTGACCGTGTTATTGAATATAACAAAGATATCAC
>JAAERC010000260.1 GCA_024230695.1 Candidatus Zixiibacteriota bacterium | reverse complement strand
TAATATAATATAAACGCCTCCGGAATCTGAGGCACCACTGGTGATGCATACTCAATTTGACCATGATGAGCCAAAATCAAGTGTCTTAATTTCATCAACAATCTTGGTGGAAAAGCTTCGACAGATTCAGCACGATTAGCTAAAACATGATCAGCCCAGCTAATATGCCCGATAAGCCGCCCCTCATCGGTATAATCTATAAACGATGTTATTTTATATTGAGACAATTTTCCCATATCATGAAATAAACCGCCAAAAATCAACAAATCACGATCTATAAAATCATATCTGTTGGCGATGCCTATACAAAGTTCGGTCACATTGATCGAATGTTCGGCCAAACCGCCAATATATGAATGATGCCAGAGTTTTCCCGCCGCCGCCTTAAGATAAGCGGCAAAAAAATCATCATCATTCCAAAATGATTCCATTAATTTTGAAATATGACTGTTTTCAACCTTTTCAGATAAACCAATTACCTTATTTTTTAACTCATCGATTGTAAAAACCGAATGTGGCAAAAGATCGGCCAGATTGTATTCCTCATCTTTGGCTAAACGCATCTTCTGGACCTGCAATTGGTTTTTTCCCCGATATTGCTGAACATTCCCTTTTACCTTTACTACCATTCCTTCTTCAAGATCATCAAAGGCAAAACGCTCCGGTTCCCACCAAACACCGGTTATACGTCCTCCGGAATCTCCAAACTCAAGCGATAAAAACTTTTTTTCGTTATATTCT
>JAAERC010000259.1 GCA_024230695.1 Candidatus Zixiibacteriota bacterium | reverse complement strand
GATGAAGCATCGATTTATTACAGGTTTAGCGGTGGAAATTGGCAAAAAATTGAAATCAATCTTGAAGATAAAACTGTTCTGAGCGGTTCATCGGGTGATTCATTGTTGTTTTATACGACTTTGAAACAAGTCCGTCGTTCGCTTGATTATTATGTTCGAGCCGGGCGTATAACAACTCAGGTGGCGCATATTAATGTGGTTGATCGGCCGCGAGTGACCGGTATCAGGACCTCGTTATTTTATCCTGAATATACCGGTTTGGAACCGGCCGTAATAGATGAAAATGATGGTTCCATTTCCGCCGTTATTGGGACCCGGGTGAATAAAAAAATTGAGACCAATGTACCGGTAATTTCGGCCGAAATGGTTTTTGATGATTCTTCAAAAACTCAATATATTATTTCCGGTCAAACAGGCGAATTATCATTCCGAATTGAGAAAGACCGGAATTATTATATTCACCTGATTGATGAACAAGGTGAGGTCAATCCTAATCCAATCGAATATTATATTACTGCTATTCCTGATGAATACCCGGTTCTTGATGTTGTTCGTCCGGGTGGCGATATTAATTTGAACGAAGAGATGATAATTCCAATCGTTCTAAGTATTTCAGATGATTATGGATTTTCTTCATTGCAGTTGAAATACAATTTGGTTTCAAACGGTTATAAGGGAGATGAGACAGTAGCAGTTCTTCATTTCTCTGATAGTATCAAAACCGAAGGTGAAGTGAAGTTTAACTGGGATGTTGAACCGATGCGGATGATGCCCTCCGATTATATTCTTTACCATTTCGAACTGGCCGATAATGATCGAATCAGCGGACCAAAGATAACATCGTCTCGGGAATATATCGCGCGTCTGCCATCGCTTGAAGAGATCATTGCTCAGACTGAACAGGAGCAGACCCAGAATATAAATAAGGCTGAAGAATATTATAAGGCTCATAAAGATCTTTCGGAACGGTTAAAAAATATAGTAAGGAAAATGGAAGAAGAGCGACCACGGCAAAATCGGAAGCTGTCATGGCAACATCAGAAGGAACTTCAGGAAATAGCATCACAGGAAGAAAATATTACCGAACAGATAAAAGAGACGGCCCAAAATATTGACAAGATGATCGATAAGATGCAGGACAACAGTCTTGGCAATCGGGAACTGATGGAAAAATTAAGCGAGATTAAAAAGCTGTTTGATAAAATTGCCACGCCCGAGATGAAAGAGGCTCGTCTGAAGTTGATGGAAGCTATTAAGCAGATGGATCAGAAAAAACTGGAAGAGGCACTTAAAGATTTTCAGTTATCGCAAAAAGAACTTATGGAAAGACTTGATCGAACAATTGCCCTGTTACGCAAAATGGAAGTCGAGCAAAAAATAAACAGTATGGCCGAAATGGCAAAACAACTGGCCGAGAAACAAGACCAAATCAACAAAGCCACAGAAAAATCGACCAAAGAAAAACTTCCTTCACTTTCACCTGAAGAGAAAAAAGTAAAAGAAGGTTTTGATAATCTTAAAAAAGAGGCGGCCAAATTAGAAACGATGCTCAAAGAAACCAATTTTTCCAAACCGGAGGACACCAAAGAATTCCTCGATGCGGTTGAAAAAAGTGATGCTGATAAAAATATGGAAAAAATGGATGAGGAGCTTCAAAAGATGGCCAAACAGAAGGCCAAGCAGGAAGGTGAGAAGGCATATTCGAAGCTTCTGAAAATGGCCGACAAGATGAAACAGGGTCAGAAAAAGATGTGTAGCGGCGGTGGAAAAGATTCATCCAAAAAAATTAGAGCCGCTATAAATGACCTCAATTATCTTTGTGAGGGACAGGAAGAATTAATTAATTCCGCTTCAGCCTTAACCGGTGGTTCTGAGGTTCTTCGGGATCTGGCGGCTCAACAACAGGTGCTAAAAGAATCGGTTGGCGGTCTTGCTCAACGGATATCGGAGCTTGGAAAAGATTCGCCATTTATCGCGGCTGGTTTAAACAGTATGATTAATCAGGCGGTCGGAAATATCGATTTGGCCGTTGATCAATTTAGTAATCGTCGTCGTCAGGAAGCGATGAACTATCAAAGAGAGGCTCTCTCCAACCTGAACAGTTCCGCGATCTCGATGCTTGATGCGCTGGAATCACAGAATAATTGCAATAAAGGCGGATCATGTAGTAAACCTTCGCAAAAAATGGGTTCATTATCAGAGCAACAGCAAGAGTTGAATCAGCAGACACAGTCCCAGTGCAATAATCCCGGCAGTAAACCAAGCCAATCAGACACCGATGCTTTAAGGCGTCTTGCGGCTGAACAGAATGCGATTGGTAAATCGCTGGGACAACTACAAAATGAGTTTGGTCAAAGTAAGGAAGTTCTTGGGAGGTTGGATGCTATTCGTGAAGATATGCAGAAGGTAGCTGATGCCCTGGCGAATGGGGAGGTCGGACAAAATGTATTAGATAAACAATTGAAGATACATTCACGGATGCTTGACGCAACCCGGACAATGCAGAAAAAAGATTTTACCGACCAGAGACGGGCCCGGATCGGCGAAGAGATCTTAAGAAATTCACCGGCGGCTCTTTCTGGAAATCAACTTCGCGGGGGTCTTGATGTTGAAAACAGATTGCGCAAATTTCTTGAAGAAAAATATCCCGAAGTTTACGAAAACCATATTAAAGCATATTTTAAAGCATTATTAGAAAATTCCGATTTCAAACTATATGAAACACCCGATAAAACAAATTAAATTTATATTACTCCTGTCGCTTTGTATTTTGTTTATGCAACCGGTCAGTGCGCAAAATACGATTTCAATGGAGAAACGGCTGGAGTTTAAAGAAACTAATCAACCGGAATCAGACGATTTTCAATTGGTTCATCAATTGATTGCTCAGGGTGCATATATTTCCGCCGCCAATATGTTAGAGGGGTTGTACGAGATTCAGCCGGATGACAGAAATGTTATCAATTTGCTTCTGATTTGTTATACAGAGTTGAAAGCATATCCCAAAGCCGAGATGCTTCTTCAGAGACAACTTGAAAAAAATGAAAACGATTATCTATTTCAATTAAAGCTTTTGGAACTGTATCAAAAAACCGGTGCTGATTCATCGGTAACGGTGCAGATAAATAAGATACTTGATCGGTTTCCCGGGGACAGAGATATATATTTGGCGGTTGTTCAGGTTTTAATTCGTGATGGTTACGCCGAACAAGCCACCGAATTGATTTTGAGAGCAAGAGAAGAATTTAATGAGAAGAATCTGTTTACGTTGCATCTTGCCACTCTTTATGAAACCAAACAGATGTACTATAAGGCTGTGATGGAGTATTTTAATGCCACCCAATCTGACTCAGCCAGCGCACATGAGGCCGAGAAAAAAACAGCATCTTTGATCAGGTATCCTCTGGCACCGAATGAAGCGGCACGCGCTTTTCGTGATATTCTTGATACTCATCCGAATAATGTTTACGCTCTAAAATATCTATCTGAAACATATATAAGGCAGGAAAAATTTACCGAAGCTTTTGAAACTGTTATCAGAATTGATTCAGTCCTGAATAAAGAGGGACGGGAACTGCTTGGATATTTAAGAAAATGTAGAGATCGAAAATTGTATGATCAGGTTCTGCAAACGTCTGAATATTTCGAGCGGATGTATCCGGAAAGTCATACTCTGATGAATTATCGTTCATATCGGGCCGAAGCACTTAGGGGCTTGGGGCAACCTTATGATGCTATTGAGATATACAAAATAATTATCGACAGTTCGGTCAACAGGCGGGACAAGTTTAATTCTTTGTGTGAGATCGGTAATATTTACCGTTATGATCTAATCAATTATGACAGCGCCAGAATAATGTATGATTCGGTTACTGTCAATTGTCCATATGGTCGAATACTGTTTATGACAAATCTTGAAAAAGCACAATTGTTTTTAGTCGAAGGTGATCTTGAGCAGGCAAAATTGTCATTTACCGGATTGATAAAAGATGGACTTCCGGTAGAGCATATTGAATACCTGGAATATAATTTGGCGATGATAGATTTTCTTGGTAAGGAATTTGAGACGGCAGAGAAAAATTTCAGGCAGTTACTACAAAAATATCCTCGCGGGTTTTATCTAAATGATGCTTTGATAAATAGTTTGATAATCGGTGAATCATTTCTTGATGTTCCTGAAATATTATCAGAATATGCTGAAGGCTTGTTATTTCAATATCGCCTTAAACCGGATTCCATGGAAAATCGTTTTAGATCTATAATTGATAAGGGGCAATCGCCATTAGTTGGAATCACTTGTTATAAACTTGCCGATTACTATTATCAAAATAACGATGAGAATAAGGCTCTGGAAATTATTGATAAAATCGAAAATGAATTTAGCGATGATTATTTTTATCCGTATTGCCTGAAAATCAAAGGTGATATTTATTCTCAGGATATAAATAATGAAGAGAATAAAAATAAGGCTTCAGAAATATATCGATTAATTCTGACCGACTTTAATAATTATCCGTTTTTGGGGGAGATACGGATAAAACTCCAGGAACTTGAAGGATACATCTCAAACGGAAAAATCTAATACTCAGCTTGAGCATTTTCCTTTTGGGCACCCGTCGCTCTTAGTTGAATCTCCAAATTCTCAATTCTTTTTTCGTAACCTTCAATGCGGCGTTTTTTCATTTTAGTTGTGGTTCTTATTAATAATGCCAGTGAAATAAGCATAAAAAGAACAGAGTTGATTTGACGGAAAATCAGGCCATAGTTAAAAATAGAATCCATAAATGCCGCAATTCCAAGAAGAAACATAATTGTACACCAAACAAACATATTTACCTCCAAAAATTATTTTCGTCCATTTGAGACGATATTGACTTTTTCCTTGTTAATCGACCATTTACATATATATTTGAGCCAATAATTTTAAGATATTTATAGTCAATGCCGATTATTTTAGACAATCGGCAATATTGACAGTATAATAAGGGAACCTTAGGAGGAATGTTTGGATACTCAAATAAATAGTTCATCAAATGGTTTTGATCGGGTTAATGCCATTATTGCCATATTTGTTTTTCTTTTTACCCTAATTATCTACAAGCTAACAGTTGCTCCCACGCTCTCTTATTGGGATTGTGGTGAGTTTATTGCCAGTGCGTATATACTTGGAATACCCCATCCCCCGGGGTCCCCGGTATTTATTGTTCTTGGAAGACTTTTTTCAATGATCCCGTTTGCTACCGATATTTGTTATCGAATCAATCTGCTCTCGGTTGTATCGTCATCGTTTACGGCTCTTTTTGGCTATCTTGTAGTTGTCAGAATTGTGAGACTCTGGTATAAACCGGGCGAATTTATCGGTTGGAAAAGGATAATCGGATATATCGGTGGAATAATCGGATCTTTATTTATGGCCTTTTCTTTGACCAACTGGAGTAATTCGGTAGAAACCGAAGTTTATGGTTTATCGATGATGCTTCTGACAATAATTTTCTGGCTGGCGCTCCAATATTATGAAAATAACGGGACCCAAAAAGGCTCACGACTGGCAATATTGATTTGCTTTTTGGCAATGCTTGGGGTTGGTATCCATTTGACCACATTCCTGATTAT
>JAAERC010000258.1 GCA_024230695.1 Candidatus Zixiibacteriota bacterium | reverse complement strand
GTATTAACGATTTTGCCATCTCTTCTTTGCCCTTTTCAATTCCCTTTCCAAATCCTTTTTCTATGCCTTCTTGTAACCCTTCTTCTTTACCCTTTTCAACGCCTTCTTTCAATCCTTCTTCCTTGCCTTCCTTCAACCCTTCTTCTTTACCCTTTTCAAATCCTTCTCTTCGTCCTTTTTCTTCCCCTTTCTTTAAGAGTTTTTCTTCCTCAATATATTTGACAGCATACTTCTGGCTCTTCCTCAATTCGTCCAACAGTCCCTCTTGCCAAAAACTATAATAATCGGTTTCGTTAATAATCAAATGCTCAATCACTTTCAAACTGAGAATTTCAGCCACATGTAGCAAATGATCCGTTAAATCTTTGTCAGCCTCCGAAGGTTTTAAGTTTTGTCCCGGATGATTATGAACCAAAATGATATATTTTGACAGTTTTTGAACTGCTAATTGAAAAACTTCATTGGGATAAATCACAAACTGATTACTGCTTCCCAAGGCAACCAACTCAACGAAAAGCAAAACATTTTCATCGGAAAGGCCAACCAACCAAAAGTGTTCTTTATTACGTCCCACTTTTTCTTCTCTCAAGAGAATGTCACGCATGATTTTGTAGATATCACCAAGGTAGGTAATCTTGATTTTTTCTGCTTCGCTGAGTTCTATTTCCATTTGGATTTGTTGTTTTGGTTAAATGAATGTATTGGCTAAGCTGAACTAAGCCGACTATGTCGCCATAGCCGACTCGTCTTCAAAAACGTGCATGAAAGTTTCCCCTCACACGGCTCCTCTCCTAATTGTTTGTTTGACTTTAAAACACCAATCTTGCATGTTCTATCGCCTTTACAAGCTGACTAAGCATGGCTATGTCGCCACAGCCGACTCGTCTTCAAAGCACAAGCCGTGAAAGTTTCCCCTCACGCGGCTCCTCTCCTAATTGTTTGTTTGACTTTAGAACACCAGTCTTGCATGTTCTATTGCCTTTACAATACTATCTATTAAACCGTTACTTGCGTAACATCATTTCATCATGCTCTGAAAATTTTGTTTCCACTTGCGTGAAAATTCAACTTCCACTCATGGTACTGATTTATTTAATGATTCGTATTGCTCTCAATTAGCAGTGTACACGTCTGCATATCCCCCTCATTACAAAGAGGCATTAGCTTCTTGTACAATCCTGTTATCCAAAACTACTAAAGTTTGTCAAACTCCTCTCACTGCTTACTATGAGACTCGCCTTGAATAATTACCCCGTTCCCAAAAGATGGCACACATGGACTTAGGGCTGACTAAGCATGGCTATGTCGCCATAGCCAGCTCGTCTTCAGCACCGGGCATGAAAGTTTCCCCTCACACGGCTCCTCTCCTAATTGTTTGTTTGACTTTAAAACATCAGTCTTGCATGTTCTATTGCCTTCACAATACTGTCTTTAAACCGTTACTTGCGTAACATCATTTCATCATGCTCTGAAAATTTATTTCCACTTTCGTGAAAATTCAACTTCCACTCATGGTACTGATTTATTTAATGACTCGTATTGCTCTCAATTAGCAGTGTACACGTCTGCATATCCTCCTCATTACAAAGAGGCATTGGCTTCTTGTACAATCCTGTTATTCCACACTACTAAAGTTTGTCAAACTCCTCTCACTGCTTACTATGAGACTTGCGTGGAATAATTACCCCGTTCCCAAAAGATGGCACTTATGGACTTAGATTCTATCTGTTCGCCGTGATAATGTTTCTTGCGAAACCGATTCCTATCATATTTCTCTCCAATTAAAATATGAATCTTCTTATCAAAAATAAATTCTTTCTTAGCATCCTTTATTGATAGTGACGACGCTTTATTATGTCGATAATTTCTCTCGTAATCATATCCATTTACCTAGCAACTCTCATATGGCTAATCATATTTTGAATCACGTTACACCCCGCTTTACCAGAAGGTTGACAATCCACCGATAGGGGTATTAGCTGAGTTATAGGTCACTCAGGAAAGCTCGTTTGGTTTTTGACATTCCAAACTTATTCCTACATCTTTTGAGTTATTACGTATAATGAATAACAACTCATTTGTCGTCCTGACCTTTCGCATAACTTATTCGGTTTCCCTTATTAGTTAATACTTTGGGCCAAACGGGTCACAGTTGGGGATTTATCCCCAAGCTTCATCGTCAAACAAAATTACCTAGGTTTAACGCTATTCATATCTAAATCAAAAGTAAAACCACTTGATTGCTGTTGCATTTTTATATCATAAACTGTTGTGCCACCAAATGGGTCGGAAACAGCAACACAAGGTATATGCAATTGGCCGTTGGAATAGTTCGCCGTACAATCTCCAGAAACTACTGTTGGAGCAGAGTTACAAGTGGCAGATGGTGTAGACGGTGTAGATGATGAATCTGTGGGTACACCAACATCTGATGCTCCCTTGATTTTTAAACTATACAAAATGTAGTCATCATTGATGTTTGTTACCATTAAATTAGTGTAGGTAATGTTTT
>JAAERC010000257.1 GCA_024230695.1 Candidatus Zixiibacteriota bacterium | reverse complement strand
CAGGTCACCAAAAAGCTCTGGGCATATATCAAAAAGAATGATCTCCAGAATCCGGCCAACCGGAGAGAGATCATTGCCGACGACAAACTGAAACCGTTATTCGGTGGAAAGAAAAAAGTCAATATGTTTGAGATGACCAAACTGGTCTCAAAACATATGGAATAGTCGGAATTTTATAATTCTATTAAGGCCGGATTTAATCCGGCCTTTTTTATTTGAATGATGTTTTAGTTATCAATTCTATAATTGAAGTTTCTTTTTTAGTAAAACCGATTATATTCTAATTATGACAACCGAGAAGAAAAACAAATATTCCAAATATATTACGCCCAGTATCTTTTTTGGTGTCGCACTGGTTTTTTCATTGCCGTTTCTTATGAAATGGAACTATATCGGTCCGCGTGATTGGGAACTGTTTGTGACGATGGCGGCGATTCCGGTGAAATCTATTTTGTATTATCATCAATTTCCGTTTTTTAATCCATATCTGGCTGGCGGGAATATTCTTTTTGCTCACCCGGAAGTAGCGGTGTTTTCTCCGTTTTTTTTATTATTGCTTTTATTCGGAGCAATCGGTGGTTTGAAACTTCAAGTACTGTTTGTTTATTTTTTAGGTTTTTGGGGAAGCTGGCTTTTTTCAAGACAGCTTGGACTGAGTAAAATTTCCTCCTATCTCGTATCGTTTGTTTATTTTGGTTCTTCTTATTTTGCGCTTCACTTTTCGGCAGGGCATATGCCATTTACACATTTCTGTTTTTTACCCTGGTTGTTGTATTGTCTATTAAAAGCCGAAAAAAACCGAAAATATCTTTTGGGCGGTGCATTATCAATTGCCTTGATAATTCTTGGTAATGGTGCCGCGATCCCGTTTCTGTATAGCTGTTTTTTCTCAGGTGTTTTTATTCTGCTTTATTCTATAGAAAAGAAAAATTATCGATACTTGAAATTCTATTTTTTCGCGGTATTCGCCGGACTATTATTGGCGGCTGTTAAATTTGTACCGATGTATATTGAATTATCACAGTTTCCCTGGGCCGGTAAACCTGATGATTTCACGCCAATTGAAATATTGCCTGCCATCTTTTTCTCATTTGATCAGTTCATATTTAGAGAACTTGGAACAGGTTTTAACTGGACCTGGCATGAATATGGTGCTTATATTTCGCCGGTTGTTATTTTGATAGCTATTGTAGGATTGATTTATAAATTTCACGCCTGCCGTCTTTGGATAGTCATGACCATATTCTTTTTTGTTTATGGTCTGGGAAGTTTTTCAGATTATTCATTATGGAACCTGTTTATGCATTTGCCGGGATTTTCATCGATCAGGGTACCATCTCGGGCATTTCAGTTTGTTGTTTTGTCGATTGCTGTTATAGCCGGATTTGGGCTTGATTATATTATTGGAAAATTGAAAGATACAGTACCATCGATTAAGCAGATCGTTATTGCCTTAGTGGGATTGATTCTTCTTGGTAAT
>JAAERC010000256.1 GCA_024230695.1 Candidatus Zixiibacteriota bacterium | reverse complement strand
CGTTTTGATTTGTCTGAGAAATTTACCATTTCCCAAAAACTCTATGGACGTGAGAATGAAATAAAAATCTTAAATGATGCCTTTGAGCGCGTTTCTTTTATAGAGGATGGCGTTGGATCGCAGGGACAGCCGGAAATGATGTTGGTTACCGGCTATTCCGGCATTGGTAAATCGGCCCTGGTAAAAGAAATTTATAAATCGCTTGCTGAAAAACGGGGATATTTCATCACAGGCAAATTTGATCAATTACAGCGCAACATTCCCTATAGTGCTATTATAAATGCCTTTGGAGAATTGGTACAACAATTGCTCACCGAATCAGAGGTTCAAATAGCCCAATGGAAAGAGAGGTTATTAATTGCCCTTGAGTCCAACGGACAAATCATTATTGATGTTCTACCGGAAATCAAATTTATTATTGGGCTGCAACCCGAAGTATCTAAAATTGGGCCAGCCGAATCTCAAGATCGATTTAATCTTGTGTTTCAAAACTTTATGCGGGTGTTTTGCCAACCGGAACGTCCCCTTGTGATTTTTCTGGATGATTTGCAATGGATCGATTCAGCCTCCCTTAATTTAATAGAACTGATAAGGGCGAACAGTGACAATACACCTCTTTTGTTTATTGGTGCCAATCGGGATAACGAAGTTGATTCTT
>JAAERC010000255.1 GCA_024230695.1 Candidatus Zixiibacteriota bacterium | reverse complement strand
TATTCGCTTTCAAGAAGAGACATGACATTCAAGGAACAAAATTGCTCTCCAATTATCATCGATTCGCGATGTTTCCCTTCTAAAACAAATCCTTCTGATAAATAGAGTTTGTATGCTCGTTCATTGCTTTCGATCACCTCAAGCCACAACCTATGGGCATTCAAATCCTCAAACACGTATTTCTTCATCATTTGCATCGCCTTGCGGCCAAATCCTTTTCCCTTTTCACTTATTACCAAACGTTTATATTCAATACTTTTGTCTGGATTATCCAACCCGACCAAAATAATATAGCCAACAGTTCTTCTCTTTTCCACCGTCTCAATGATGAGGTGAGCATAATTATTATCAACAATCGCATTAATATGCTGTTCCATTGTCCACTGTCTAATAAATGATCTATTTTCATCATTCCGTTCAATATCATATACTGACTGTATATCTGATTTGACTGAAGAACGAAATATTAGAGAATCTTTTCCCATTGAATAAACCCCACACCAGTTTTTAAATATTATCAGGTTTCCATAGAAATAGTTTTAAATCAATTGTATCATCAAGTGAGAAATTAATGCCCTCATCGACCAACATCGCCTTTTGGATCTCATAGCCTGAATTTTGTTTCAACGAAATTTTACCTTTGCCGTTTATCACCCGGTGCCAGGGGAGTTTTTCTTTATCGGAAGATGTATGAAGCGTCCTTACAACCTGTCGCGCCGCGCGAGGACTTCCGGCCAACGCCGCGATTTGACCATAGGTAGCAACATTGCCATGTGGTATCTTTTTGATAATTCTAACAACGGCTTGGTGAAACGATTCGGTCATATCTATATTACTTTTTGCCTATTTTATTTCGGATATTTTTTAATCTTGACTCGCTGTCAAATTGTCTCAAACAAAGATTATAATCTTCTTTGGATATATCGGGAATTCTCTTTAAAAAATGTTCTTTATCACCAATCAAAGGCTCAAGTTTCTCACAAATGAATTCATCACAATGAGCGCAATTCTCAATACCCTTTTCTATTACACAGGGACGAACCGGGCAACCGGTATCAGCATGCCTTTCTCCATAACAGCCATCACATTTTACATTTTCGGCGGTGTACATTTGAAGATTTAAATATTTTTTCCATCCATCGACAAGTTTTTGTCTTACTTTTATATCATCTGATTGTGCCGCACACAAATCACAACGATATCCGCATCGAGCAAGTATTTCAGCCACTTCAACTCCTAAATATGAACCGCGAATTTGCAGACATCACCGCCATGCAAAACCGACTCAACGATTTCAATTTCAACCGGATGACCCAAAATACCTTCCCAAATCCTTTGGCACCACCCGGCACCGCAATAACAATATGTGGGAGATAATTCACTGTCGGCCGCTCGAGCATATTCACAATGACAAAAATAATATCTTTTCTCTTCCTGCGTTTTGGCCTTTTTGTATTCATTAGGAAAAGCAGGAGCTTTAGTAATATATATAGTATTGCCATCCCTTATCGGCTTATTCAAAAATGCCTTTCCATGAAGGTAATCAATCAGTTTATCAATATCTTTATGTTTGTCATACTCAGCTTTGTAATCTTCCATCAAATCATCCTGGCAACTGCAAGAACATTCCTTCATTATTTTCCAGCGGTCTTTATCATCAGGAATAAGCCGATCAAATTTTTCCATCACCGATTTTACCCAAGCCGCTTTTTCCTTAGGATCTGCTTTATCAATATTTTCACTTCCCTTTAGCAGTTTTTTTCGCTCGGCTTCATCTATAAAATCTTTTAGATTTTTCTTTAACTTCTCATGCCATGGTATTTCTGTCATCTTCAACTCCCAAAATTTATTTCTAACAATTACAAATAATTAATTATTAGACCTTTTGCAATCAATAATATTATCAGTGACTATTCCGTTGGCATCTCTGGTTCTTAGAACAATCCTCATTGCTTCATCAGATATTTTACGATAAATCAACCCGTCAAACTGTAATTCATTCTTATTACAATCTATATATGGAAATGATATGACCTCATCTTTTTCTTCCCAGCCGGTTAGATCGGCATTAAAATGTTTCAATCTGAGAACCGGCCCAGTGGAATCTATTGTAATTGTAAATATCTCATAGAAACTCACTTTGTTATTACTGAATAACTTAAAGGTCCCGCACATACTCCCGGCGGTTGCCGGTGACCAGACCTCTTCAAAATTACCGCCAAATGCCTCCCCCTCCCAACTTCCGGCTAACCATTCAAAATCCTTAAATGATACATTTGCGTTCTTTTGATCATTCATATTATCCTCCGCAACAGTTTCCCCTGCCAATACAGAAAAGAATGTCACGAATAATAAATAAAAAAACAATTTTTGCATATTCATATCACCTCCATAATGGAATTAATATACCTTATAAAATTAGACGTCAAATCACTTAATTTGTGACAAAGTATAATATAATTGCGTATAAAATAAAAGGTCTTGACCGAATTGGATATACCTTTATATTATTAAAGTACCAACAACTTAGACACGAGGGAAAATATGTCTTCAATGCAAAGCTACTATCAGTTTTGTATCTATCATCTTTTAATAATAAGCTTATTAATTATTACAATTTTCGCGAATATATCCTATTCGACCGGGTTATTTGATGAATCAATTGACGCCGATACTCTCGGTCCAAGCCAGATCCACCAGATTATGGGGCAGAAAAAAGCCGAGGCTTTGGGACAAAGTCGATCAGCGACAGTAGATATGGAACCATATCGCTATAACCAAACTGAATTTGATGTTAATTTTTATGTTGTTGAAATAACAGTTGATGTTCCAACTGAGGAAATAACCGGAACGGTTACTACTGAAGCCACATCATTGACCACCGATCTTCAATTTATTGAAATCGATCTCGCATCGGTCCTGACAGTCGACAATATCAGATCATCTGACGGCGTAGATCTGAACTATACACGAAGTAGTGATCGAATATTAATAGAACTTTCTGAAATTTTACAGCCGGATGACTGGTTTGCTTTTATAATTGATTATCATGGCCATCCCGAAGCGGCAGGTCTTGACGGCTTCAACTTTAGTTCTAATGATGGCTACCCTATTGTATCATCTTTATCAGAACCATATATGTCCCGGACCTGGTGGCCCTGCAAAGACAGAAATGATGATAAAGCCGACTCGATGGATATTTATATCACTTGCGCGACCAATCTATTCTGCGCCTCTAATGGAACTCTGATTGACACGACCCAGAATGGTGATGGTACCTGGACTTTTAACTACCAAGTACGTTATCCAATTGTTACATATCTTTTTTCAGTTGCTATCTCTGAATATGCCATCTGGACCGATTGGTACCATTATAGCCCGACTGATTCGATGCCAATTGTAAATCATGTTTATCCCGATCATCTGGCCTACTCAAAATTATCAGACCATTGGGGAGCGACACCATATATCCTTGAAGTCTTTAGCGATCTTTTTGGCGAGTATCCTTTTATCAATGAAAAGTATGGCCATGCCAATTTCCAATGGGGCGGAGGTATGGAACACCAAACATGCACCTCGATGGGTGGGAGTGCATTTGGTTTCTCCGAGCCGGTTGTAGCCCATGAGGCGGCTCACCAGTGGTGGGGTGATATGATCACCTGCCGAAGCTGGCATGATATCTGGTTAAATGAAGGATTTGCGTCATATAGTGAAGCATTATACTACGAAGTGAAAGATGGTGTCGATGAATACCATAGTTATATGCTCGATATGGCTCAAGGCGGCGGTTCTTACGCGGGACCGATATATGTCTATGACACAACCAGTGTTGGTAACATCTTTAGCCTTATTGTTTATGATAAAGGGGCCTGTGTTCTGCATATGCTCAGACACGTCGTTGGTGATGCAACATTTTTTGATATAATTCAAGCTTATTATAATGGTGTTCATCAGCATGCCGACGTAACTACCGAGCAGTTTAAAAATCTCTGCGAAACAGTTTCAGGGATGGAACTTGATTATTTCTTTGATCAATGGATCTATGGGACTTTCAGACCTGAATATAAGTACTCATATCATTCCGAAATTGACCATACCGACGGATTATACTGGACATTTTTGAATATCAAACAGATGCAAACGTCACCTCCTGAAGTATTTACAATGCCTCTTGATATTGTTATAAGTTACTCACCTTTTGTTCGAGATACATTTTATATTTTTAATGATTCTGATGACAGTACATACGCCTTCAAAACCGAACAATTACCAATAGGAGTCTCTTTGGATCCGGACAATTGGGTTTTAAAGTTCTCCAATCAAACAACTTTTTTTGGACTACTCCCCTTTCCATTAGAAAATGCTGGTCAGTACGCCGAATATGAGGATACCATTATTGCCCGTGGTGGATTTGGACAAATAAATTATTCTGTTTTATATGGCAACCTCCCTGATGGTTTGGGTTTAGCCACCCCAACTGGTATCATCGATGGAACACCAACCGAATTCGGAGACTTTTCATTTCGCGTCGAGGCTAGGGATGCTCTAAGTTCATATAGAGATACACTTGATTATGAATTGACAGTTATTGAGTATGAGGGTTTACCGGGTGATGTTGATTTAAATATTGAGGTTGATATACTTGATATAATATTTGTCGTTAATTATTTGTATAAAGATGGGACAGATCCATTAAAACCTCAATTGGCGGACCCCAATAATGATTGTGTGATTGATATATTAGATGCTGTTTATCTCATAGATTTTATTTATAAAAATGGTGATGATCCGGTTATTGGCTGTGCGACAATTTAGCATTTAAACAAGCATATTTTGAACTTAGACTTATAAATTTTATTTATTGCTGGATAAAATATCCGCAAATATCTTAGTCTGTTATCATACAACATTGTTGATAATTTTCGTCGCGTTGAATTATCATTTCTAAATATATTATCTATAATAATAATTGTATAGAGATCTCAATGGAAAAATCGCTCCCGGTACTAAATTTGTGGAAATCCCCGATGATTGGGAATGTCCTATATACGGCGTAGATAAAACAATGTTTATCAAGATTGAAGAATAATGCTCTGCCAAAAAATAATTATGATTAAATCTAAAAGAATTATTAAATTTAGATACGTCGTTCCGCCGATTTAACAGTATTGGTTAAAAGCATCGCAATTGTCATTGGACCAACGCCACCGGGAACCGGAGTTATAAATGATGCTTTTTTCTCGCAGTTTTCAAAATCAACATCGCCGCAAAGACGGTATCCCTTTTCTTTAGAGGCATCATCGACCCGATTTATACCAACATCAATTACTACTACCCCATCTTTAACCCAGTCACCTTTTACAAATTCAGGTTGACCTATAGCCGCAATTAAAATATCTGCCCGCCGACAGACTCCTGGAAAATCAGCAGTTCGGGAATGGGCCGTTGTTACAGTGGCATTAGCGCCCTTCGCCTTTTGAACTAACATCGCTCCCATCGGTTTGCCAACAATATTAGACCGCCCCAGTATAACCACTTCTTTTCCTGACGGATCGATCTCATATCGTCTTAAAAGTTCCATTATACCATAAGGAGTGCATGACTGAAAAGTCGGCTTACCAATTAATGTCATCCCAACATTAAATGGATGGAAACCATCAACATCTTTTTTGGGATCAATTAATAGCGTCATCGCCTGCTCGTCAATATGTTTCGGAAGTGGTGATTGAACTAAAATGCCATCTATTTTATCATTGTTATTTAGACCATCAATTATACTGATTAGTTCTTCAGAAGTAATATCAGCGGAGCGTCTAATAATTTCAGAATAGATACCAATCTTATCGCAAGCTTTCGATTTGCTTCTTACATAGGTAGCCGATGCCGGATCTTCACCGACAAGAACTGCCGCCAGTCCGGGAGTAATCCCTTTGGCTTTAAGCGCTTCGACCTTTAATTTGAGTTCCGCTTTTATTTCTTTGGATACTTTTTTACCACTGATAATAGTAGCTGGCATGGTCACCTTACCTCATCTATGAATTATTACCCATAATCGATAACGAATCTTTCGATATCCTCAGCCGCGCCAT
>JAAERC010000254.1 GCA_024230695.1 Candidatus Zixiibacteriota bacterium | reverse complement strand
TTATCTTGAGGCATCTTTCACAAAACATCTTTATGGTGATGCCGATGGCAATCCGGTCAAAGCAATGTATTACTCATGGCTCGACTACCCATATTATCGCGACTTGATTTATGGACAAAATTATTTCGGCGATCCAACTCTAAATTTTTATCAAAACAAGCCATTAAAACTTGATCTTGATATCTCATCATCCAAAGGTCAGGCATCATTTTACGCATCTATTAATAATGCACCTATCCCAGATGTAACAGTTTCAATTACAATGAATAGCGAGATCATTGAGGAAGGTCTAACTGGCGAAAATGGCTATTTTGAATCAGATATCGATCTTATCTATGGCAATGATTATTATTTAACAGCTTATGCAGAAAATGGTTGTACTATATTCAGAACTGTCTATTCTCCAACTTTGGTTCTCGAAAGTGAGGAAGAAACCGACCTGCAACTGCCGGAAGAATATAGTTTATCGCAAAACTACCCAAACCCGTTTAATCCGACGACCACAATAAGTTATAGTCTGCCAAAGGCAGATGATGTTTCAATAGAAATATATAATATTCTTGGCCAAGTAGTAAATCAATATTATTTTAGTAATCAATCGGCCGGTTCACATTCCTACATTTGGAACAGTACTGACCATAATAACCAACCAATGTCATCAGGAATCTATTTTTATCGACTCAGAACTTCGGAATTTATAGAAACTAAAAAGATGACTTTGCTTAAATAGTTATTTATTGCGCTGATATTTATGATATAATGCGCGCGGATACGATAATAGTATCAAAAACATTTTCCAGCATAAGGCAAATACTTTCCCAATACTACCAGAACTGTACTTACTAAAATACTCAGAGATTGCCCGATGCCATTCCACAACCATTTGTGGTTTAATCTTTTTGATAGTTCCACCGTAATAATGTTCGATTACCGCAGACGGATAGTACAAATTTATATATCCGACTTCTTTCACCCGGCGACAGAAATCAACATCGTTAAAAAATATCCTGAATCGCTCATCAAACATGCCGACCTTATCCAAAACCGACCTGCTAACCATCAGAGCCGCCCCCATTGGTTGATCGACTTCTGCTTCAGACAAATGGTCAAACCATCCCATCTTCCAGCTTGAAAACAATTTTGATTTAGGAAATAGCTTTGATAATCCCAAAAATGCATACGCCAAATCTCTGTATCTTGGAAAAGCACGACATGCTTTCTGTAGTTGCCCGTCAAACCCGATAAATTTTGGTCCGATAGTACCAATATTAGAATCGCGTTTCATCCGATTGGCCAACTCTCCAATTGCCTGGCCAACTATTCTTGTATCCTGATTTAATATCAGAATATATTCACCAGTTGCCTTCTCAAATCCCTGATTAACTGCTTTGGCAAATCCTAGGTTATCCCGGTTTTTTATAAGCTCTATATTACTAAATTCATTTTCAATAAAATCGATTGTACCATCAACCGAACCATTATCAATCACTAATATTTCCGAATCAATATCTGTTAGAGATGTTTGCAGCGTCCGCAAGCAGTCTTTTATGAATTCGATCCCGTTGAAACTGATAACAATAACCGATATGTACTTTTTATAAATCACTCTGTTAATCGATCCAGAATTAAGGCGTATTTTTTTGCCAAAGTTGACATCGTAAATTTATCAGTCTCATATTCAATATTCAGCGCTGGCAATGTTTTGGCCATCTTTTTATCATAATAAGAATTCAAGTATCCACTGACTTTATGTATATCGTAATCGGTTATTGCTTTCCCATATGAATATTGATCAAGCAGATCAGCCACATCCGAATTTTCCGGAACCAGACCCAAAATAGGCTTACCCGATACCAGATAATCAAAGATACGTCCGGTAGTGATACTATATTTAGCAAGTTTACTCACAGCTAAATATAATATATCACATGGTAATAAAGCTTCAATTGCCTTTTGTCTTTCCAGATAACCTTTTTTAAGAACAATTCTATTTAATCTATATTTATTTATTAAATTATCAAACTCATCATCAGTAAAACCGGCATGAATAATTTGGATTTTTGTCTCGGGAATTTTATTATTGTCTATCAGCTTCCTTACAGATTTAAACAATGGCTCAATCGGACATAGATAATTAAATGTACCTAAAGCACCAATCACAAGTTTGTCTTTATTTAACTTGTGCGGTTTTTTCCATTGTTCAACGACACTGTTATCGGTCCCGTTCATTATCACTTCGCCCCGACCAAGGTACCGTTTTATATCATTGTTTATTGAGATAACTTCGTTGGCTTTGCTTACTATATTATCTTTTAACTTCAACGAATAATTTTTCATCAATCCGTCAGGATAAACATCCTCAACAGGAAGCGGAAGCCAATAATCTCTAAAGTCGGCCACCCACGGGATTTTTGATATTTTTTTTAGGGTCAATCCAAGCAGATGTACCGATGGTGGTGGGGCGGTAGTTATGATAGCGGAAATATCTTTTTCCTGAATCAGTTTCTTAAGTTTTCCTTGAGCGAATAAGGTCCAACCCCTCTTCAAGTCCGGAAAGTACAACGGCAACTTACGGGTTAGATTCGGATATCCCGATTGTTTTTGTTTTCTTTTTCCCATTAAATATAAAACCCGGGCAGGATCGATCGATCCACAGCGATAAATATTCTGCTCATCACCTTTTGATAACATCGAATAATCATAATGCGGATACAATATATCTTTTACAGTAAGTACAATCACATTATAACCGTAATCAGGCAAATAACGATAGAGAGCATATGGCCGCCCAACGCCACCCATACCAATTGGAGGGAAATAATAAGCTATCAAAATTATGGTTTTACTA
>JAAERC010000253.1 GCA_024230695.1 Candidatus Zixiibacteriota bacterium | reverse complement strand
TATTTTGATAATCTGGCTGACTCGACCGATTCTGATAAATATGGAGAAATTGCCACCAACTTGCTGATTACTGATCTCTCTGAATCTGATTATTTGAGCGTTTTATCAAACCAGCGAGTGTATGATGTATTAAAAAAACTGGGGAGCGATGAAAATAAAAAGGTAGATAAAGAGACTGCCTTAAAAATTGCTGATGAAGCTGATGCCAAATGGATCATATTTGGTAATATACTTCAGGTCGAGCCGGAGTTTATAATAACATCTCAATTAATAAGTGCTGAGTCAGGCAAAGTTGCGGCATCGCAAAAAATAAATGGTGAACAGGATGAATCAATCTTTTCTGTCATTGATAAACTTACAATTGAAATTAAAAGCGATCTGGCTTTACCAGATGACGCTTTTATTGAACCGGATAAAGATGTCGCGGAAGTTACCACAAGCTCCCCAGAGGCATATCAGGCATATCTTCAGGGACTGAAATATTATGGAAAATTTTATGAAAAAGAAGCATATCAATATTTTAATGAGGCAATTAGATTAGATTCAAATTTTGCAATGGCTCATTTTTACTTATCAATGAACCTGTCAAATACTGTGGCGATAAAGCATCTACAAAAGGCTTTGGATTTAAGTAGTAATGTTAGCAAACACGAGCATTATTATATCACCTCAAGAGCTGAGTATATTCTTTCCAAAAATGTTGACCAAGCGATAAAAGTATTGGAAGAGGCAACTCATAAATATCCCGATGATAAATTTTTATATTATCAAATTGGAGTATACTCAAACTCGCGACAAAAACAGGATTACGCAGGCGCAATTAGCTCTCTGAAAAAGGCAATTGAACTTGATCCTTATTATAAAGCGGCATATAACCATTTAGCCTATACTTATCAGAACAATCGTGAGTATGAAAATGCGATTTTGACCATAGATAAATATATAGTAATGGTACCCGATGAAGCCAATCCTTACGATACCAGAGGGGATATATACTATCGAGCAGGCAATATCAATAAAGCTATGGAATCATATGAAAAAGCAATTTCAATTAAACCTGATTTTGAGGCTTCAATTCATTCTCTGGCCGAATTTAAACTGATTCAAAAAGATTTTGAAATTGCCGAAGCCTTATTTACTGATCTCTTAGACTCACAAATTCATAAGTATCGCAGGCGCGGAGAATTTGGTTTATTATTGGCAAATATCTATAAGGGCAAAATTTCAGGGACAATGCCGATCCTTGATAGTCTGATAGCCTATAAAAACAGCCTGGATTCCAGTGATTATAATATGCAAATACTGGCAGATTGTTATCTGTTAAAATCGAAAATATATAATGAGCTAGGACAATTTGATTTGGCGCTTGATGAATTCAATAAATTCTATTCGACATATCTGTTGGTTTTTCCAAACGCAGACTTTCCATTTATTCATTATAAGGTGAGGCTTTTGGCCAAAAATGATAATATTGATGAAGCATGGAAAATTATTAATGAATTACGGGAAGCCAAAGGCGAAAATCGAGCTATTATATTTAAGTTCTTAAGTTCAAGAGGAATGTTAGAATATACCAAAGGAAATCTTGACAGTGCTGAGTATTATATGAATAAAGCGCTTGATACCTCATTCAGTTATTATCCACAATATACTCTTGGCAGAATATATTTTGAACAGGGCAATATCGAACAGAGTCTGCGTTATTTCAGTTTTATGGTTCCAATTAATTATCGTATTGACCCAACTTCAATCATCTGGAATATTAAGACTCACTATTATCTTGGCCGATTATACGAAAAATCTCATTTATACAGCCAGGCAATATTCCATTATTCCGCTTATCTTGATTATTGGTCGGAAGCTGATATTAAATTCGCCGAAATCGAAGATGCCCAAAATAGATATGACAGACTGAATAAAGAAACTAATGGTATTGTGCCATAGTATTTATATGATTGCTTTTATCGGTTGGCAGTATAACAAACAATTTCAATAATTAAAATAGCGGTGCAGGGATTTGAACCCCGGACACGTGGATTATGATTCCACTGCTCTAACCAACTGAGCTACACCGCCATTTGTTCCAGATTTGATAATTTATTATTTTATCGGAAAATGTCAAGCGCTTTCAAGCCATTGGCACAACTACAATTAAATAATTTTAACATATTTGATAATAATAAATGAATTGACAACCGTATTATTTTACACTATATAATTAACAATTAACAGACTTTAGACATTTGACGACAAGAGTTTATGGGTTGTAGGTAAAGAATGATTCTCAGTGAAAAATTAGATGAACTTGTACAACCGATAAAACCGGATCTTGCGGTTTTTGACGAAAAGCTTTCCGAATTCATTGCCGGCGACTCGCCTTTGGTTGCCTCTATTGCGCATCATCTGGTTAAAAATCGCGGCAAAAGAATGCGCCCGGCTTTTCTGTTTCTTTTGGCTCGTGCCTCAGAATATTTTAATGAATTTACAATTGATGCATCACTTGCAATTGAATTGATTCATACCGCAACATTATTACATGATGATGTAGTTGATGACTCAGATCTTCGTCGCGGCTCAGAATCAATTAATTTCAAATGGACCAATCTAATATCTGTCCTGATGGGAGATTATCTCTTTGCAAAATCTTTTCGGCTGATGGTAAGTACTGGTTCTATGGACCTAGTTGATGCAATCTCTGCGGCGACCGAAAGAGTTTCAATTGGTGAATTGCGACAGATAGAGGAAACTTCCAATTTTGATCTTTCAGAAGAAGAATATCTGAAGATCATTGCTGATAAAACCGCATCTCTTTTTTCGGTATCAAGTGAGGCGGCACCTATTTTGGCCGGAGAAAACGGAAGTATCAGAAATGATTTTGCCGTTTTTGGTGAGAAAATTGGTGTTGCTTTTCAAATTGCAGATGATTTGCTTGATTATGTTGGCGATCCCAAAATTACAGGAAAAAATCCCGGCAACGATATTATCAGTGGCCAGGTTACATTGCCTTTAATTTATTCACTGCGTCATAGCGACAGAGGCAAACGGCGTGATATTCTCCGAATGCTTAGTAATGGCGTAGGTGAGGATGAGTTCGGATTGATTCTTGAATATGTTACCAAATCAGGTGGACTTGAATATACATCTCGCAGGGCGGCAGAAATCTCTCATGAAGGGCTTTCGACAATTAAAGGACTCAAAGATTCCGAATATCATCAATCTTTGATTGGTATGGTAGATTATTCAACCTCACGAATCTGCTGAAATTCTTATGAACTTATTTTTAGGACGGTGATTTTTTATCGCCTGAGATAATATGTTTGGTATAACTGATTTTAGCTTTAGTTTTTTATCCGAATCAATTCTTATCACTTCATTAGTATTTGTATTTTTGATCTTACTTTCAATTTATTTATATCGTAACACAAATCCTCCGATTTCCAGAAGAAC
>JAAERC010000252.1 GCA_024230695.1 Candidatus Zixiibacteriota bacterium | reverse complement strand
TTATCTTGAGTTTGCAACCGATCTTCTCGGCGGAGAAACCAGATATACAAAAGGTTTCAGCTCGGTCGAATCATATATCCCAATAACCGACAACATAAATCTACATCCCAAATTTTCTATTGGCTGGACAGAAACTGATACTAATATCCCAACATCGGAACAATTTTTTATGGGCGGCAGGTATTCCTTCCGCGGACTTAGACACGACCAATTGACAGGTACAAAAATGGTATTAGGCAATATTGAAATAAGATTCAAACTGCCATATCGCTTGTATCTGAGCGGTTTTTACGATTTTGGCGATATCTATAAATCGATTGACCAGATTAAATTTCAAAATCTACGGCTTGGATATGGCGTCTCACTGGCCTATGATTCTCCACTTGGCCCAATTGATCTTGGATATGGAAAAACGGTAAATCAGAGCGATCAGCTTTATATAAACATCGGATTGAATTTCTAATAAAAAAATGGGTCGGAAAATGACCCCCATTTGAATTTTCTGTAATTTCAAAACTGAGGGCAACGTGGAACCGGGCCGCCTTTATACTTAATCATTGGTCTGAAATGTCCATTGCAGAGTCGGAGTAACCGGCCCCGGATAAGGCGATTGGCCTGTGTTTTTCCTATTCTGCCATAATTTTGCCGGAGGCTGATTTCTCCCTGACTCGTTGTAGGCAAAAAGAATACCATGATAAGAAATATGAATCGAACATATCATATTGGAATATACTCATCTACGTATAGGATTTTATATAGGATCAATATTGGCCGCCATTAAGATATTAATTCCAATAAACCACAAACCATTTGGGTAATAAACGGATGATCTTAATTTTATTGGATATAATTATATTTTGGATCATGGACAGATAGTGCAAATAATACTTGACAAAACCATGTAATAACTGTATATTGGACTAAAGGTAGTAAAGACCCCCTCTCAATAATTAAAAATAGACCACCTCTCACACCCAAAGCGGTAAGCATTGTATGCCAAACGTTATGTCATCGCTTTGCGATTTTAAATAGCCACATTGTTATAATAGATATAACCCCACCCTTTACTCTCACCACAGACCGTTAACCTTATACATGGAGGATATGGCCTATGGGACCTTAGGGCCGCTCTATTGACTCTGTGCGAAAAAAGGATATAGAATATTTTTTAACATAGATATTATCCGGTTATTCGCAAAGCTGTTTCCCTGACAAAAATGACTTGAATGTGAACATCAGTGTTCCGAAATTAGGGGGGAATTCCTTACAAACACTGATGCTTCATCAAGTATGAAGGAAGGGAAACAGCCAAAATTAAATACCCTAATAGAGTAAATCCTGTAAGGTATTTAAAATATCCGCAATACAAAAACCCCGGTCTAATCTCCGACCGGGGTTTAACTTACCCCATTAGATATAGGCTTTTTACCATATTTTTATTGACAGATTCTCTAAGTTTTCAGTCCAAAGATGCCCCAAATTTGAACATTTTCATTTTCAACACGTTACCCTGCAATAAGATACAATTTACATTCAACATCTCCTTTCAATTGGCACCTCACTTGCAAATTCCTTTTGTGGAAAGCAAATGGAACACAAACGAAAGGTTGGGTAACAGCCATGAAAGTTAAATTTACTCTGACGATGGACGACCTGGACGTTGAAGGACGACAGATTGATACTGTTATTCTTGACTGGGAAAGTGAGATGGAACATGAAGAATTGCTGGCCATTTCACACAACTGGATAGCTTCCCAGAATTTCCTGACGCAACGAATGACCGGACTCAATTGTGTCGGTGAATCATCGTTAACCATTGAACCTATGGATGAATTTTAGGAACCATCATGATCATTGAAATTTTACAACAAGCTGTCTCTCAGGTTAACGAGCCATCAGGACTGATTGATGTCTGCCGCCAATTTATTGAAGAAAGATTTGGGACAGCTGGTATTATTGCCGCCGCTCTTTTGCTGGTAAGTATTATTGGACTAATACTCGGAAAAGTCACAAAACTTTCCTTTAATCTGGTTCGTTTTGTT
>JAAERC010000251.1 GCA_024230695.1 Candidatus Zixiibacteriota bacterium | reverse complement strand
TCTGGAAGCCAAAGAAGTTCATTATAAGGCAAAATCTAATTTTGAACGTGAACAACAAACAAAAAGAAATGAAATCCAGAAGATAGAAAGACGATTATCTGACAAGGAATCAAATCTCGAAAAGAAACTTGATTTGCTCGGGAAGAAAGAAAAAGATTTTCAATTCCGTGAGAGAAATTTAGGTGGCCGCGAAAAAGGAATTACCCTGCGTGAGGATGAATTAACAAAGGCCTTACTTATTCAGAATGAAAAGCTGGAAAAAATTGCCCAGATGACCGCCGAAGAAGCAAAAAGCGAACTAAAGGAAAATCTTTTAGGTGAAGCCAAAATTGAAGCGGCCGCCATGGTAAAAGATATCAAAGATACTGCTGAACGTGACGCCGATAAAGAAGCCAAAGAGATTATTCTAGGGGCTGTTTATAGATGTGCAGCCGACCATGTTGTTGAATCAACTGTTTCAGTTGTGAATTTACCTAATGAGGAAATGAAGGGTCGAATAATTGGCCGTGAGGGTCGAAATATTCGTTCATTTGAAACTGCCACTGGAATTGATGTGATTGTTGATGATACCCCGGAAGCTGTTATTTTATCCGGATATGATCCGGTTCGTCGTGAGATCGGAAAGATGGCTCTTGAAAAACTAATCAAGGATGGCCGAATTCATCCTACTCGTATTGAAGAAGTCGTTGAGAAAAGCGAAAAAGAGATGGAGATGATAGTTCGTGAAATAGGTGAACAAGCCTGTTTTGACGCTGGCATTCAAGGAATACATATTGAAGCAATAAAACTATTAGGTAAACTTAATTATCGTACCTCATATGGCCAGAATGTTCTTCAGCACTCAAAAGAAGTCGCGGCTTTGGCCGGACTGATGGCCGCAGAACTTGGTTTGGATCCCAACATGGCCAAACGGTCCGGATTGCTTCATGATCTCGGAAAGGCTATCGACCGTGAAACTGAAGGAACTCATACAGAAATCGGCGCTAGTTTCCTTCGGCGTTTAAATGAAGATTCGACTGTAATAAACTCGGTTGAGGCGCATCATGGTGATGTCCCTATTCTATCACCATACCCGGTGTTGGTG
>JAAERC010000250.1 GCA_024230695.1 Candidatus Zixiibacteriota bacterium | reverse complement strand
GCATGAATGTTGTTGTGGTTGGCTGTAAAAGCCAAAGTTGCAAATAGCATTAAAATAGACATTAATGCTACAAAGACCCGAAACGACATATAGACCTCCGCCTTAGTAAGAAATTACAGTAGCAGTAACACTTCCAATATACCATATATATTGATTTTGTAAATATAATCTTACAATATATTTGGCTTTTACTGCCAGGGAAGCGCCTTTAAATCAATATTTCCGCCGGAAATTATAATTCCAACCTTTTTCCCGAGAAATTTTTCCTTGTGTTGAAGGGTCACAGCAAATGGCACGGCTCCGGATGGTTCGACTATAATTTTTGCTCTTTCCCAGATTAGTTTCATGGCTTGAATAATATTTTTTTCAGATACGGTGAGAATATCGGAGACATATTTTCTTATAATCGGATAAGTTTTGGTTCCGAGTGATGTCAAAAGGCCATCGGCGATTGTTTGAGGGTTTACCGACGGAATAATTTTGCCGCTTTTAAGCGAGCGACAGGCATCATCGGCACGCTCCGGCTCGGCACCAAAAACAACTGTTTTTGGGGAAAAATAGTTGGTTGCCAAGGCGGTACCGCTCAAAAGTCCGCCACCACCAACTGGGGCCATTATTATTTCAAGATTGCTGATCTCTTCTATAAGTTCCATTGCCGCTGTTGCCTGCCCGGTTATAATTCTGTCATCATTATATGGATGAATAAATGTCGCTCCGGTTTTTTTAACAACTTTTGCAAGAGTTTCCTCGCGAGCTTTTAGAGTCGGCTCACAAAATATTATCTCGCCATTATATCCTTTGACGGCATCAATTTTAACTGTTGGGGCGTTGTTAGGCATAACGATATAGGCTTTTGCTCCTCTATTCCGGGCGGCCAAAGCCAACGCCTGGGCATGATTTCCGGACGAATGAGTGGCAACACCTTTTGATAATTCCTTCTCCGAAAGCGAAAAAACAGCATTAGTAGCGCCGCGAAATTTAAAAGCACCTACTTTTTGGAAATTTTCACATTTAAAATAAATGTTTGCTCCGGATATATCATTCAGACTCTGGCATGTCATTACCGGCGTGTGATGAATATACTGACTAATTCTACCGGCCGCAGTCTGAATATCTTCTATATTTGGGAATTGATTGTTTTTCATACTGTTAAATTAAATCGATTTGGCCAATATTCCCAAATAATTTAAAAGAAAAATAAAATAAATTGAAACCTTGACAAGTAAGTAGGCGTATATTATTATAAATGACCGACTGGTCGGTATTGAATTGAAAGAATAGAGTTATAAATGAGTCCAAAGGTAGTTGACAAACAAAAGAAACGTGAGAAAATCCTCAGATCGGCGCTTAAGGTATTCTCTGACAGAGGAATAGCTGATTTCAAGATGATCGACATCGCAAATACCGCGGGTATCGGCAAGGGCACAATTTATGAGTATTTCTCTGGCAAGGAAGATATTATTACCGGGTGTTTTAATATCTTCATGCATGATTTTGGCGATATATTGGTTTCCGGTTTGAGCGAAATGCTAAATCCTAAAGAGAAAATACAAAAATTCTTCAAATTGTCGTTTCAATATTTTTCGGAGAACCAGGAAGCTATGTCCGTTCTGTTTGATTTTTGGGCGGCCGGGATACCCCGAAAACATGGCAAGCCGATTATCCCCGGTATTGAAAAAGAGTATGCCGAATTTCAATTATTCGTATCGGTTATTTTGGAAGATGGCATCAAACAAGGATTGTTAAGGCCGCATGACACGCAGACAACCGCTTTGATGATTTTGGCAACTCTTGATGGTCTTATGTTTCAGGCTGTGCTTGGAGTAATAGATATTACAGATAAAACGTTACCAGATAAAATTAGTTATACATTATTGGAGGGAATCTCAAATGAGTAAAATCAGATGTATTATGGCTCTTAGTTTTATACTCATGCTGATCACATCAATATTTGTGATGGCTCAGTCAAATAAGAAACTAAGTGAAAAAGAAATAAATGATCTGGTGAAAAAGATCGATCAGATCTATCGCAGTAAAACCAGTTACGCCGAATTTGAAATGGAAATAATTACTCCCCGCTGGCAGAGGACTTTGTCGCTTGACTCCTGGACAGAAGGAACCAAAAAAACATTCTTCAGGATCAATGAACCCAAAAAGGAAAAAGGAGTGGCAACTTTACGTATAGAAAACGAGATGTGGAATTTTTTACCAAAAACAAATAAAGTAATTAAAATCCCGCCATCTATGATGATGAGTTCCTGGATGGGATCAGATTTTACTAATGATGATCTGGTCAAGGAATTTACATTGTTT
>JAAERC010000249.1 GCA_024230695.1 Candidatus Zixiibacteriota bacterium | reverse complement strand
GTAAATATCGGGGCATTTATCGCCCGGGCAGGTGTTGGCAAAATATCCCGGATCACCAAATCCGTCGCCATCAGTATCGATACAATCATCGCATAAATCGCCGATACCATCTCCATCAAAGTCTAATTGATCAGGATTACTTAGATCGGGGCAATTATCAATCGGGCAAGTGTTGGCAGTAAAACCGGGATTACCAAAACCGTCGCCATCGGTATCAGTGCATTCATCGCAGGCGTCACCGATTCCATCGCCGTCAAGATCTTCCTGTCCGAGATTGGCGACACTGGGACAATTATCACAGGCATCACCGAGACCATCTGTATCAGGATCAGCTTGAGTTGGATTGGAGATTGCAGGGCAATTATCACAGATATCACCAGTACCATCAGAATCGGAATCGGCCTGATCAATATTGTTAATATCAGGACAGTTATCGCAGAGATCACCATAACCATCCAGGTCAATATCTGCTTGGTCAGTATTTCCCGTTACCGGACAGTTATCACAGGCGTCACCGACACCGTCGATATCGCCATCGGCTTGATCCGTATTGTTTATATCGGAGCAGTTATCACAGACGTCCCCGACATCATCAGCATCACCATCATTTTGATTAGTATTCGTCGTATTGGCGCAATTATCGCATAAATCACCAAATCCATCAGTATCAAAATCGGCCTGATCGGTGTTACTTACTAAGGGACAATTATCAATATCATCGGCAAAGGAATCATCATCGGAATCGTTTGATAATTTTGTAACAAAAACATCACTATTTCCATTATAGGTGTCATCATATGGAGAGACAATCGGGAAATCACTCGATTCAACCCTTCCGGCAACATAAGCAAAACCAGATGAATCAACGGCAATCGCATCTCCGTAATCATCACCCGTCCCGCCAAGATAAGTACTATAGATCAACTTATCGCCGGTTTCAGAAAATTTAGTTACAATTACATCGCGACCGCCATTATAGGAGTTATCATAATCATTAATTACTGGAAAATTGTCAGAAAGTGTCCAACCGGTGATATAAACATTGCTATTTGTATCCAGTGATATACTACTACCAAAATCGGCTCCATCTCCGCCGAGATAAGTACTATAAATCAAATCACTACCCGCCGGATCAAGTTTCGTTAAAAAGATATCGCAGATACCATTTGAACTGCCATCATAAGCATTGACTGCGGGAAAAGTGGAGGAGTAGGTATATCCGGTTATATATGCGTTGCCAATGGCATCTATTGAAATATCATTGGCGTAGTCATTAAATCCGGTTCCAATATATGTACTGTAATCGAGTGCATTACCAGATGCCGAAAATTTGGTAACAAAAGCATCGTAATTTCCATCGTTATAATTGTCATAATAATTTATAGTAGGAAAATCGACTGAGGAAACCTTACCGGTTACAAATGACGAACCGGTGGCATCAACCACAATCGCTTCTCCATAGTCATCGCCCGTTCCACCCAAAAATGTACTGTAATCCAAACTATTGCCAGATATGGAAAATTTGGTGACAAATATGTCTTTGCCGCCCCCATAACTGGTACTGTAAGCATTGGCTGTAGGAAAATCGGAAGAAATAGTATATCCAGTTATATAAGCGCTTCCGCCAGCATCAATGGAAATGCCATGGGCCTCATCAATGGAAGCGCCTCCAAGATAAGTACTGAAAATTATATTATCGCCAGCTGGGGATAACTTGGTTACAAAAGCATCTCTGCTTCCTCCAAGTGAGCCATCATATTCATTAACCAGAGGAAAAGCTGGTGAATGGGTAAGTCCTGTTACATATATATTCCCAGTATTATCAAGGTCAATTGAGTTACCTTGATCCGCAAAATCCCCGGTGCCGCCAAAGTAGGTGCTGTATATAAGATTACTCCCGGTAGTATCAAGTTTGGTTATATAAACATCGCTCCAGCCGTTAAAATCATTATCATAACCATTGATTGCCGGGAAATCCGATGAATAGGTATGCCCAACAATATATGTATAACCGCTATCATTTATGGTTATATCACCAACATAATCATTAACACCGCCGCCCAGATATGTACTGTAAACCAGAACAGGATCAATTACCGCCGGTTTACTGGCATCGTAGTCGGCCCCTAATTTAAACCCGAACGTATTGGGTGATAAGATTTGATATTCTCCGGATATGTTTTTCTTTTGGGTTCCTTCGCCCTGATAAATTATTGGTTTCAGCTCAGTGACTTTGCCCCAATTGGTCTCAACCTCTAATTCACCAGAGGCATTGACAGCTATAGACTTGACACCCTCATATCGAATTTGAATTTGTGAAATATCGGCGCCGGGGGTAACATTGAAATCATATTCAATTTGACGGCCTTTGCCATAATATTTAAGATCAATACCAGAGTAAATATCTTTATAGACCAAACCTTCAAAACTTTGAACATCAGTTTGCCAGTTTTCAGGGTTATTATCAAGGAAGTAATTACTTTTGTAATTCAGTAATTTGTCACCCGAGACAAGCGGGTTTTGATTTGCTCCCTCAAATGATGCTTTAATTATTAAACATTCAATATTTATTGGTTTATCAGTTTGATCAGTGTCATTCTCTCTTGTTGTATTGGTTGCCTCGCGAACAAATTGGTAATTAATTCCTGATGGCGTAAACCACATCGCGCCGCCTTCAGATTTAACCCGAAATAACGCTTGAGCATCCCATTGACCCTTATTTTCAGTAAATATGAGTTGTTCTGATGAAGGGTTATTGGTTGATATTTGAGTTAAGGGGCGGATGGTTGGATTATCCTTGGCATGGGTAAAACCGGCCAATAGAATAATAATTCCGCAGAAAAATACTGCTGATATTTCTCTTTTCATATTCAATTTAGCACTCCAATAATTTGTGACTCAAGGCAGAAAAAAATTGTAGTAATAGAGGCCTGAGTAAATAGTCGATTTTTATACCGCATTATACTGTATAAACCCGTTATTGTCAACAACTTATTTCCTAAGTGATGATACTGTGAGACACCCATAATTACTGACTTATAATCTACAATTTTCCTTATCGTATCTGTAAAGACAAATGTAATATTTGTATAATATTTATATCGGTTTGAATTGTAATAATTAAACATATAACAATAAATGAGTCAAACTTGAATAAGGAACAGATTTGAAGTATTAGATATCAAATAACGTATATATAAATAATCATTATGAAGTTCAAAATGATTGATTTTTTTGAATTCGACGACAATAAGAAATTCAATTTAAATGTCTACGGCTTGGTAGTGGTCTTGATTCAATATTTTATAGGGGAGAGGGCCCAGTTTGGGGGCAACCTGCTATAATATGGACCTCATTCACATCAGCGTTTTTGACTTTGCCGGTTGTCATAGTCTCAACGGAGGATGTCTTCAGAATTCATGGCTATCTAATAACTGATTTCAATTTGGTAGATTATTCCCCGCTCCTCCAAATATTTCTTGATAAACTCAAAATTGTTTTCAACTTCTCCAATATATTCAGGAGGTGAAATCCCTTTACGATTATATCTACCCGACAATATCAATTCCGCAACGGCTGTAGCGGTAAACCCTGTAGTACGTGCCATTGAAGTAGTATTGGTTTTAAGATCAAATCTATCCAGCAACGAATAGGTATATGTTTTTGCTTTGTTATTTTCATTGCCTGATATAATCAGACGCATTGCCGTAAGTTCGGGTTCTCCAGGCTGTATTATCCACTTAGGAAATAGTAGGGTGGCTGTGAGATCAAATGGTCTAATAAGATTATTGCCAACCTGTACTTCATCATATGATAAGAATCCGGTGTCTCGCAGGACCCGTAAATACTCGGTGATCCCGGGATAACGCAATGTTTTCTCAAACATATTTGGTATATCCATAGTTTTTATCAATGTCCGCAGTCCATCAGAATTCAGGCCTTCCAGTTTACCAATTCCCGGAAATTCAATTAATTCAGGTTCGGAAAGAGGTTCTTTGACAATCAAGTTACCGTTTTCAATAAAGCGTCCTGACTGAAGGTATTCTTCGATACATTCAATTGGTGGAAACACTGTTTTATATTCCCAGGGCCATCCCCGGTTTTCAGGCAGACCGCCAACATAACATTCAAATTTATTTACATTCATATGAGAATTATGATAACCCAAAATTATATTACTCATTCCTGGGGCAATGCCACAATCCACAATCGCAGAAACATTATTTTCAACAGCCAATTCATTCAATTCAAACGGATCCTCTGGAAAATATGATATATCTACAATATTCTTACCGGCTCGAATAACATTTTTTAGTGTCTCCAGACCGATATCGCTTGGAACAGATCCAATAACGAGATCACAATTGGCAATAATTTTATTTAATGTTTCTTTTTCTGATATATCAGCATGAATTGTTTCGAGTCCATAATCGGTATTCAATGCTTTAAGTGTTTCCTGATTAATATCGACCATAACTGGATGATATTTCCCCTGCAAATCAACAGCCATTGCTCTGCCGACCAATCCAGCGCCTAAAATGATAACCTTTTTCATAATTCAATATATGTCCAGAATGATGTTTTTTGCCATAAAAAAAGCTCCCCTGTTTTACAGAGGTGCCCTACATATTAAAGTGATTTAATACAAGTAGTCGGATTACGAATTGAGAATCTTCTCCGATTTTTCTTTGTCAGGATCCATAACACCTTCTAGGCCGGTGATAGCAGTGGCTTCAGGAGTTAAGGCGACCAGATTAAGAGCCGTCCTAATAATACTAGTTAATGATTCTATATCATTTTAGTAATAACATTTTCTTTGTTTCGGAGAAATCATCGATTTTAATTCGATAAAAATAAATCCCGCTGGCCATATCTTTACCGTTCCATTTTACATCATAATTCCCTGCTTCCATTTCTTTACTAATCAATGTCTTAATTTTTCGGCCTAGGAGGTTATAAATATTAAGATTTACATTTGATGTTCTTGGCAGGCTGAAGCTGATATTGGTTGATGGATTAAATGGATTTGGGTAATTTTGTGAAAGAGTATATTTTCTGGGGACACTTTTGTTATTGTCGCTGATATCAGTGGGATTAACTTCCGGATCGAAAGCGTAAACTCTATCAGACCGTGTTATCAAAATAGTTTTTTTGCCAAGCAAACCCGACACATGATTTCCTTCCGGAATCAGTTCAACCCAGCCATCGCCAAGACCATTATAGGCATAGCACTTACTGATATAATCTACGGTTACCATGCCTACATATCCAGTGTCACGACAGTAGTAGGGTTTTTCTTCTGTTGCCAATGTCGAAAAACTCTTTGAGAGTGTGCTATAACCATACCAAATATCATTAGCCGTATCACAAAAAACCGCGGAACGTGCACCCAGGCCATACCTATCAAACTCGAAATCAAATTCATAAAATTGACCGTCATAACCGTCATAAAGAATCGATTTTTCATCCGATCTTGCATAAGCCATACCTTCACGGATTTTGTAATCCACAGACAAGCCGTCGGTGAAATCAATTTTGACTATTTCATCTTGATAGGCCGAGTAGAATATCATTTCCCTTTCAGGGCTTCCGCAATGCATATACATATGGCTTGACATTATTCCATCGGTAGTTCTATGTTCGGGAAGAACAACCGAGGACCACTGATTGGTATTGCCGTTGTAAAAATAAGTAACCATCGTTTCGGAATCCGTGCTCCACCTGGTTAGAGTCAGGAAATCTTCGCCTCGCTCAAAATTGGCGGTTTTATCCAAGGCAAAATCAAGATTTTTGCCTCTATCTCCAGCAACGTCATACGCCCATGCATGTAGTGTATCATAAACACAAAAAACTGTTCCGCCGCCGCGGAATGAACTGGTTGTGCTTTTATAAATTATTCCCGAAGAATAGTCGCGAAACTGGCCATCAATACCACTATAAAAATATATATGAAATGAATTATCATCAGTGTAGAGTGATTGATCAAAGGCAAACTGACCGCATTGATACCACCCGCCGTAGTAGTGATCAACATCCCAATCGAAATACTTAACTGTATGATCCCAGCTTCCCCGCCTGGTATCAAAACCGTAAAAATTGGCGGTCACCGATTCATTGGGGACAACTGCTCTAAATGTTTGGGTTTTTACAGTAAATTTATCTGTCTGCAATAATGCTCCGGCTCCAGTGCCGCCAACTATCGATTCATTTTCCTCACAAGAATAATCAACAACATCAAAGGTGTTAGAAAACGCACTATAACCTATAAGTTTATAATCATCGCCACTATAGTTGATATCAAATACGCCGGCAAATCCATGATCCATAAGCGGGGATGGCCGTCCAATACCATATTCAAGTTGATTGAAACTGTGAGTGTGTGCGCTATACACGACATTTTTCGGTTGGTTGGGGTAGTCTCTCGATAATGCCATGGCCACATAATCGTCTTTTTCCCAACTTACACCATAACCCAATTCTGATGTGAATGAATAGTCATAATATTGCCAGTATCCCAGTGCGGCATCGAAAACATACATATAACTTCGCGTTACAAAATAGGCCAGAGAATCTCCACAACCGTAATAATACTCCCCGCCAACCATATAATCACCAACATAGGAGGTTGTATCCCATGTCTGCGTAACTGCGCTGTAGCCAAATAAAAGATTGTCTCCTATAGCAAAGACTATCTGTCCCTCGGTTGTAAACTCCAAAAACTCCTGTTGTGTTTTAAGTGTAATCTCCAGCCAATTATGTACGTGAATATCAAATACCAAAAGTTTGTCAGATACATCTCTGGTATATCCCAGACATCCATCCCCTCGGGTAATTAATGGAGTCCCGGTGTCAAAACTATCAAGGGAATGTTCAACCCAGCGGCCATTTTGCGCATCGGCCGGTACAAATAGAAATGCCAAACATATTAACGTCAGGCATATTTTTTGTAAAATTCTATTTCTGCGCATAACAATCCCCTTAAGCTTAGTTATCATTTATTTTTTCGAAGTAATTCAGGAAAATATATCTAATACAAAATAGCAGAATATACAGTTTTGTCAACGAATATTAATGCATCTGAAATGTGGATGATTATCATATTAGCCATAAGACGTTGGCAGGTAGTTGGTTATAATAATCTCCCCCGGCAAGACGATGTTAGAACTTTTAGAGCGTTGATTGAGTATATAAGAATCGCTGCTTGATATGAATTCCGTGTTATTTCTATAATCGGAGAAGTTTAGGCAAAAAAAGCTATTAAAAACCATACCGTAGGCCAATTGATTAACTTTGAAATAAGTAGAGTCGAGTATAGATTTTAGTTAAATTTCCCCAAAAAGATTAAAAACTCTTGACAATATAAAAATAAGCCATATAATAATAAGTAAATACAATACTAAAACCAATAAAACAGATAATTTGATTATGTCTGATCAATCAAAAGCTGTCCCTGATAAGGATTATTTCTCAACCGGGGATGTTGCAAGTCATTGTGCGGTAACGCCTAATGCCGTATTCAAATGGGTGCAAAACGGAAAATTACCTGCTGAGCGAACTGCTGGTGGACATTTTCGGATAAGCCGGGATTCTCTTATTATTTTCCTAAAGGGACGCCAAACACGCGATATTAAACAAACTCAGAAGAAAATTTTCCAATATTGTTGGGAATTTCATTCCAGATTTGGAAAAGCTCAGGAAAATTGTCGAAAATGTGTTGTTTTTAAATCACGAGCCAGTCGATGTTATGAACTTGTTAAGTTCGCCGATCAAATAGGGCATTCCAAAGTTTATTGTACAAGCTCGTGCGATGAGTGCGATTATTATGATATGATTCATGCCGAGCGGGTTAGTATGCTGGTTATTACTAAAAGGCAAGAGATCGAGCAAATATTTCGCAAACATTCTGAGGAATTTGATTGTAGTCTCAGGTTTGCCAATAGTCAATATGATTGCTCTCGAATAATTGAGTCGTATCATCCAGATTATATAATATTTGATTGTAATCGAAAAGATGCTGGTTTCTGCCAAGAGAGATGTAATATTGAATTTGTTAGATCTATTAGTTCTGATAGTAGAATACCTTTTACAAGGTTGATTGTAATAGGGGAATCTGAGGTTTGTGAACGAAACTGCAGTGATAAGGTTTTTTCGTATGTAGATACTCCCCTTTCAATTAAAACCATGGTTAGACTTGTTGAAAATAATTGATAACAATAAATTTATCTGACTTAATCAGACGGAGGAAAACAAAAGCGGCCCGATAGGTCTCAACTTGCGGTATTAACCTATCGAACCGACAGTGCTAAGAGTTGACCCAAATAAATTTGGATAAACTCCGCATATTTAATATATGCAGAATCTCTAATTGGGTCAAGCTATTAGCTTCTGCCTTCAAAACACTCGGCTGCAAATTAGTCGATTTTTGATAATTATAAAACAGAGAGTATAAAATGACCGCCATAACGTTATTTAGCGCTTCTATTCTATTCTTTTTATCAGGCCTTAGTACATTTGGAATTCGCTCTGCTACCCACATCAGATATTTTTTGTCAAATAAAAATTACAATAAAAAAGGAATCAATTAAATAATCCAAGCATTGAAGGAGGAGACAATTAATGGTAAAAATTTCTTAGACACTGTTGGATAAATAGGAGTAAAGTTAAATTACGGAGGAAACAAGATGAAAAGAAAACTGCTGATACTCTCTATCATTTTTATTTTAGTTATTGCCATCGCTTTTAATGCTATCTCTAATGATAGGCAAGATGAGTTACCGACGGCTGATCTAAAATTCGGTCAATTGCAAATGGAAGATTCACGTGCCGCTTGCCAAATGTATAAGTTTGACATATCCACAACATCGATCAGTTATTATAGCGGATATGTAAATGGTGACGGGACTTTGACTTATTATGATCCGACCGACCCATCCAATAATGGTTGTGGCGTAGCGGCGGCATATCCATTTGAGATTCAATCTGTATCATTTGTGTTATGGGATTGGGGCGATGGTTCGGTTCAATGGCCGGTTACACTTGATATAGTTATTTATGATATGGCCGTCCCAGGAGATCCGTGTAGCGGACCCGGGGCATTACTATGCAGTCAAACTGTCACTTGTGATCAAGCGACATTTGATGGCACTTTTGGAACAGTTACATTAGCAAGTCCTTGTTGCGTCAATGGACCAGTTTTTATTGGGTTTCATTATAATGACGCCGGTCCTGGAGCATTTCCTTCTGTGACTTTTGATGCATCCGCAGCGGCACCTACTCCAGTGCAATGTGATCTTTGGGATTACTGGGGTGGAAGTTGGAAGGAATGGTATACATCATGGGGTTCGCCACCTCCAAATTACCCTCTTTTTATCGTTGATGGTGAGACCGAATCACCAAATTGTGATGGTGGTCAAACATGGACACCGGGCGATCCACATAAGATGCATTTTCCACAGCTTCCCGATGAAGCTGGCTGGGATGTTAATGCCACTTTCCCGCAGATTCTGGCCGCTGACTGGCAATGCTCAGAATCCGGATACATCAAGGATCTTCATTTTTGGGGATCATGGCTCGATGGAATAACAGGTGATATTGATCACTTTATAATCAGCTTCCATGAAGATATCCCGGCCATCGATCCGGTTCCATTCCCAACACCACTCCCTTGGGTTCCGGCTCAGGGAGATATGATGGTAATAACGGAAGGTTTACCAGAGGGCGCGACAATTGAGATACGTCCAAAATTTAGTGATCCAACTTGCGATCCTGAAAAATGTGGGCTTCCGCCTGATCCAGTATGCGAGGCTCCCGGCGGTAGTTCTGGGGGAACTCGCTATTGTGATATTGAAATAGTCGAATTAAGTTTGACTGGTACTGGTCCATTAGCTGGGTTTCAGCGTACATTATCAGCCGATGGTGAATTTGAAGTAGAGCTTGGTCCGCGCGATCAGGGAGCCGCAAATAGGTCATTCCCAACCGAGATGATTTCAATGAGTTTGTCTCTTTTTGGCGATCCTGATTTTGATATTCTGGAAATCAGAGGCGGTAGTGGCCATTCTCTCCCGAGTCCGGGACAGACGACTCTGACCAGATTAGGTCCTCCTGGATCTGATTTTGCAGTTGACAGTTTCTTTGATATTACATATAGAATCGACTTCCAGGGAGCCCCGGGTTCGACCCTTGAAGGTTTCAGTGGTTCAACTACCGGTACTGTTCGGATGGAGCAAAAGGACGATGATGAAGTCAGTCAGGGCACTGTTAGTTCTGATGGAGAATTCTGGAGTAAACCCGGTCTGACTATAATGGAATTCGACGTTTATGATTTCCTTGCCACACCAATTACTCCGGCAACACTTGAGGGCTGGTATGATCCGGCTACTGGTGATACCCAATGGGATAATCATCAGGAATATTTCCAGTATGATATGTTTTTCACCGATCCCTCACTTTGGTTGTGGCAGGATCAGGGAACGATCTACTGGGTCAATATTTCGGCTGTGCTTAACGATATTGGCATGCCGACCCAATGGGGTTGGAAATCTACCTTAGATCACTGGAATGATGACGCTGTTTGGTCCCAATCGCCCGATTTGACCTGGGTTGAAATTTGGGAACCGGCAGTACCGATTATAAATAATTTCACTGCGCAGAATAATCCTTCGACCGGTTTTACAGGAACTGGTGACGGCGCTTTTGAAGATATGTGGTTTGAATACCCATCTGGATGGTGGAATGTTTGGTTTTATGACCATCCGTTGGATTTAGATCGGAAAAAGGATTTTCATGTAATAGTTGATGTTCAGCCGCTTGATCCGACCGTACCGTTAGATATTACTTTTGCAATAAATTGGTCAACCGACCAATGGGGCGATCCTACATCACCGCCTTTGCCGGGAACCGATGAGGATTTATATATCCATCGGGAAATATTCCCAGTTGATATTGGTATCAATGATATAGTCTTTGAGTTTACAACCTATAATCCCGAATGGGTCTCGATTGATTTATTGGGTACAAATTATAGGATACAGGGGTCGATTGAACATACCTGTCGAGGATCACTTGATTTGGCCTTTGTTGTAACAGGTGACCCGAATTCCGGCGATCCGGAAGGCGCTTGTTGTTATCCTAATCCTGATGGCACAGCTGGAACACTCTGTACTGTGACAACTCAGGATGATTGTGTTAACGTGCTTGGCGGCGTATATGCTGGCGATGGAACAACCTGTACAGCCGATGAGGCATGTTGCCTTCCTGATGGCAGTTGTACCACACTTGACCCGATGTGCTGTGAACTCCTGGGCGGCCATGCTCAAGGACCAGGTACGATTTGTACGGCTCCTGAAGCCTGCTGTCTGCCTGATGGTTCATGTACCACGCTTGATCCGCTCTGTTGCGTTGATCTTGGTGGAATACCGCAGGGACCGGGAACTTCCTGTAGTCCTGCTCCTGAGGCATGCTGTATTCCAGGAGCTGACTGTCAGATGTTAGACCCGCTTTGCTGTGAAGATATGGGTGGATTACCTGGCGGTCCGGGATCGACGTGTACTACTCCTGAAGCCTGTTGTATGCAGGACGGCTCATGCCAAAACCTTGATCCGGTCTGCTGTGCTTTACTTGGCGGAACTCCGCAGGGAACTGGTACTCATTGTACGGCTCCCGAGGCATGTTGTCTACCAGATGGCACTTGTAATGATCTCGATCCGGAATGTTGTGATGATCTTGGTGGAACACCTCAAGGTCCAGGCACCGCTTGTGCTACAACTGTGTGTGTTGAACCTGATTATAAATGGCAGCAGTTGCCAGATCTGACTCCAACCGGTTTTGATGTTAATGCATCGATGACACCGATTGGACCAATAGTTTTGGCTGATGATTACGAATGCACTGTGACCGGTCCATTGACCGAGCTCAAAGTTTGGGGTTCATGGCTTAATGACCAATTCCCAAGCGATGCCACAGGTATCCCTGATGCCGGAAATGCATCCTTTACAATAAGTATGCACCATGATATCCCGGCCAAGGATTATGTTGACTTCCCGATACCATGTCCATGGGTTCCTGCAACCGGTCAGGTTATGGTAATAACTGAAGGTTTACCCGATGGAGCCACTATTGAGATCACGCCTAAATTTAGCGATCCAACTTGTGATGGCGATAGATGCGGTCATCCGCCCGAACCGGGCAAGTGCGAATCTCCGGGTGGAAGTCTTGGTGGAACCAGATATTGCGATATTGAAATTGTTGCTTTAAGCCTGGTTGGAACCGGTTCATTATCCGGGTTCCAGCGAACGTTATCAGCCAACGGTGAGTTCGAAGTCGAACTTGGACCTCGTGATCCGAGTTCATCGAATAGATCGTTTGAAACTGATATGGCTCAAATGAGCGTGTCATTATTTGGTGATCCTGATTTTGATAATTTGGAAATCAGAGGTGGAACTGGAAATGGTTTACCAAGTCCGGGGCATACGACACTAACCAGATTAGGTCCTCCGGGGTCGGATTTCCAAGTCGATAGTTTCTTTGATATTACGTATCAGATCGAATTCCAGGGTGCAGTGGGAGGCCAGCTTGAAGGTTTGATGGGAACATCCCAAGGTACTGTCCGAATGGAGCAAAAGGATGCTGATGAGGTAAGTGATTGCACTGTCAGTCCATATCTGATCGAGCATAGCCGTCCTGGTGAGTTGATTTGTCTCTGGCGTTTTGATCCGGGTTCATTCAACTATAGTTTATATGCCGACAATCTTGAGGAAGGCTGGTATGACCCATCTGGTGAGTTCTACGATCCAAATGGAGATACCCAGTGCTGGGAGTATATCTTCCCACTTAGTGATGCTGATCCTAACTGTTTCTATCAGGAAGGTACAGAGACCAATCCTGTTGTTTACTGGATCGATGTTCATGCAGAACCAACTGATCCCGATTTCTACTTTGGCTGGAAATCATCAGTAACTCATTGGAACGATGATGCTGTTTGGGGTATTGGTCAGGAACCGTTCACAGGAACATGGAACGAGATGATTTATCCTCAAGGTCATCCTTACTTTGGCGAATCGGTCGATTTGGCCTTTGAGCTACACGGTGATGATTTCATCTGTGATTGTGAACCGGGTGAAGTTAATGGAGTACCAGATATCAATATTCTGGACATTGTCTATCTTATCAATTATAAGTATAAGGGCGGCCCTGCACCAGGACCATATGAATTGTGTAGTGGCGATCCCAACTGCGACTGTAATGTTGATATTTTGGACATAGTTCTTTTAATCAACTACAAATATAAAAACGGCCCGCCTCCTTGTTCATGCGAGGAATGGATTACAGCCTGTGGTGGTCCGTTAAGAAAATAACAAATCTCCTGCTCAAGAAAGAGGTCCGCTTCCCCAGCGGGCCTTTTTCTACTTTGAGATGATACTAACATAATGAATTTATCCTTATTGAAAAAGGGTACTATGAGATCAATATTAATTACTTTGATACTATTTTGATTACTCTGTGCTTCAAGTCTGTTTTTCGCCGATCAAAATGGCGATGTCAATTGCGATGAGGATATAAATATCCTGGATATTGTATTTTTAATAAACAGTGAATACAAAAGCCTGCTCTACTTTCATCTTAGTGCTTTTTTGTAATAATTCTGGAAGAATACTTACATGAGAAGGATCGAGATGGGCTACTACTACAAATGCCATTCCGCTATTTTCGGGTATTACCTTAAAGAAAGCCTCAAACGCTTCCAATCCGCCTGCAGATGCCCCAACGCCTACGATTGGAAAACCAGGACGTGGAGCTTGTTTTTTTTTGGTTTTCCTTGGGATCTTTTTGGCAGCGGTTTTATTAGTAGGCGGTTTCCTTTTAGATGATGTCGTTGTTTTACTTTTTTTAACCATAATATTTAAACTCCTAAATGACCTAAGAATTTGATATTTTTTGAATTATGAAATTCAATAAAATTGTGCCATAATGAATAACCGACATTATTTTACTTATTATAATAATAAGGATTTTGAAAGTATAATTCAGGCACAAACTTTAGTGCTGTATAAAATCCTAAATAGGAATATTTTATGTATACACAAATCAGTAAATTATCGCTAGGATGTTCTTGTAAGTTGTTGTGTGGCAATAAACATAAGCTCCCCCGGCAAGACTCGAACTTGCGACCCGCTGATTAACAGTCAGCTGCTCTACCAACTGAGCTACAGGGGAGTGTAGATACTTCTTATATCGTCAATCTGACAATATTTAGCAGTCCACAATTATACTTTTTTTCC
>JAAERC010000248.1 GCA_024230695.1 Candidatus Zixiibacteriota bacterium | reverse complement strand
CCTGCGCCTGTTAGTACTATTACTCTAATATCAGGATCATATTTTAGCTCCTGCATCAATCCCCGCCAGTATTTATCGTATTCAGGACCAAATGTAGACGGACTGCCTGTTATTGCATTGAGAGTCTTGGGTTGATTTATTGTCAGTGTGGCGATTTGATCTTTTTTTTCAATATCAAACTTCATCATTTCAGTATCAGCCATGTCTTTTCCTTTCGGCAAATTTGTTAATAGTTTGGAATTTATTTTTTATGATGATAATACCGTATAACTAAAATACGATCGTATGTCAAGTGGGCTGCGCTCCTATGACAAAACGATTTCTTCTTGTTGACACACAATAAATTCACATGTATATCATTGTGTATCGAATATAAGTCCTAATCATAATTAACTTGGAGAATTCCACAATATCTTACATGAAGGAAACATCATGAAAACAAATGAACAAACACAGGTTTATATTGTTGGTGGTGGCATTGCCGGTTTGGCTGCAGCTGCTTTTGCCGTCCGTGACGCCGGGGTTGTTGGTAGTAATGTCCATATTTTTGAGATAATGGATATAGTCGGTGGTGCCCTTGATGGCATTGGTACCCCGGAAAAATATGTGGCCCGAGGCGCACGTAAATACAATTATCCAGCTTATAATTGCACCTGGAATT
>JAAERC010000247.1 GCA_024230695.1 Candidatus Zixiibacteriota bacterium | reverse complement strand
TGAACAAACATCTTTTATAGATATTGCAATTGTAAAATAAGGAAAGGGTAAAAAATGAAAAAGTTAATTATTCTAATTTCTATGTTTTTGATGTTTCTCTGCCAGTCTTTAATGGCAATTGATTTGGAAAGTAGTCAAATTGAACTGAATATTGAATCACTAAAAAGCGGCAGTATTGATTATTTGGAATCGGCTGAATTTTTAGCTCAGGAAGAAGCCCTTGATTTTGAAGAGAATGATAAAAGCATTTATGAATATACATATAAATCCCCCAAGAAAGCCTTTCTTTACTCACTTATAATACCAGGGTGGGGACAGAGATATGCTGAATCCAGCATTCTTAAAACAGTTGGTTTTCTTCTTATAGAAGCCGGCTCATGGGGCGGATATTTTAGCAATCACAATAAGGGAAATGATAAAACTACTGAGTATCAAGCCTACGCCAATATCCATTGGACTGAGGGTGATACAACCGGAGCAGACTATACCGATCCTGAAAATCCCATTTATTCAAACCTCGACCCAGATACATACCGTGGGTGGTTATTGAGTACTTATGGTTCTGTTAATGAACATGAGATTGATGTGACGGGAATAACCGAATCGCTACCAAGCACCAAGACCCAACAGTATTACGAAATGATTGGTAAGTATCCACAATTTGTGGGGGGCTGGGATGATTACGTTGTCGATTCTAATACTACGGCTCATAGTGTTTATTATATGGGCCAAAGAAAAATCGCCAACGATTATCTTGACAATGCTAATACGATGATGGTGGTTTCTATGCTTAATCATTTGATTTCTGCTTTTGATGCAGCTTTGTCAGCCAACCGGCATAATAAAAAGATCGATGATGATACCTGGTCGGTGAAAGCGGTAGTGAAGCAGTATTCGGCAACAGAAAAGATCCCGATGATAAAAATAACGCACAGTTT
>JAAERC010000246.1 GCA_024230695.1 Candidatus Zixiibacteriota bacterium | reverse complement strand
TCGCATTCTGTCACTATTTGAGTTAAAATCGCTTTAATTTCTACTTCTTGAAATCCACACAGAGCATTAAACTCTGGTTCATGGTAAATATTTTTTGCCACATTGTAAGCACTGGTAATATCACTCATCAAAACCGGCGACACACCGGTGATAAAAACTCGTTCTAAACCGTTGCCACTACTCGCCGATTTAACCGCTCTGAAAATAGCTTTGAGAGAGCCTTCGGTTGATAGCAGTGTTTTATAACGCTCCGGGTTAAGTTCACCTCGCCCCATCATTAAGTCATTGGCAAAATTGTCGTACTCGTCAATTAGTAGATAAAGGCGATAAGGTGTTTGTCGTACTGCATTCAAAAGGGCAAGAAACGAATCAATAGCATCGGTAGGTTCAATCTGGATATTTTTCAAAAGCAACGTTTGATAATTATCCGCAAAGTCTTGAATACATCGGTTGATATAGCGATTTAATCGTTGTTGGATTTGCTGGGTTCCGCCTTCGGGATTGACATTAGAAAAATCCCACTTCATCACCAAATATTGATTATGTTTTTCAGTAGGATTTTTTCCAATCTCCAACTCCCCAAACAACTGCTCAAATTCTGAAGATTTTGCTACATCATAGTAATTTTCCAGCATTGATAACAACAAACTTTTGCCAAAACGACGTGG
>JAAERC010000245.1 GCA_024230695.1 Candidatus Zixiibacteriota bacterium | reverse complement strand
TCGCATTCTGTCACTATTTGAGTTAAAATCGCTTTAATTTCTACTTCTTGAAATCCACACAGAGCATTAAACTCTGGTTCATGGTAAATATTTTTTGCCACATTGTAAGCACTGGTAATATCACTCATCAAAACCGGCGACGCACCGGTGATAAAACCTCGTTCTAAACCGGCGCCACTACTTGCCGCTTTAACCGCTCTGAAAATAGCTTTGAGAGAGCCTTCGGTTGATAGCAGTGTTTTATAACGCTCCGGGTTAACTTCGCCTCGCCCCATCATCAAATCATTGGCAAAATTGTCGTACTCGTCAATTAATAAATATAACCGATATGGGGTTTGCGAGATAGCCGCTAAAACGGATTGGAATGTACGTATGGCATTATTTAGATTGAAAGTGATATTATAATTCAACAAATTTTGATAATGAACTTGAAATTGTTCGATACAACCATTGATATGATCATGCAAATCTTGACGAATTTCACTCAATTCACCTTGTGCATTCACCATCGAAAAATCCCACTTCATCACCAAATATTGATTGTGTTTTTCAGTAGGATTTTTTCCAATTGCTAACTCCCCAAACAACCGCTCAAACTCTGAAGATTTTGCTACATCATAGTAATTTTCCAGCATTGATAACAACAAGCTTTTGCCAAAACGACGTGGACGCAAGAATAGAAGTTGATCACCAGCTTCTTCAATTAGCCGAATGTAACTACTACGATCCACGTAAAAATAATTATTAGTTTGAATGCGATAAAAATCACTGTTTCCATAAGGAAATTTCAACATACTTGAGTTCTCCTTCAATACCATCGCCAATTAGAATATTTGTTTCGGGAATGGAGCGAAGCGGATTTCCCGAAACTCTTGTGTACCAGGTGTGAAAAATAAATTGAGTTTTAAAGATGGTCAACCGATACTATTTGCCACACCACTCGATCAAATCCCACCGCAACAACACTGATAAGTCGTAACTTTAATACCTCATTACATTCTGATTCCAAACAAGTTTGATAATCAAACAATTGCTGTTTTGCTTCCGCTAATTTTTCTTGCACCGGTTCCAAGGCTTCCAATTCAGTTTGATTGAGTTTTTTAACTTCTGCCCCACTCAATTTAACTTCAGATAGTTTTAAATATTTGAATTCAAGAATAAAATCGTACAAT
>JAAERC010000244.1 GCA_024230695.1 Candidatus Zixiibacteriota bacterium | reverse complement strand
TCGGCTCTTCGCGCCTGCCTGGCACTTGGTGTCGATGAGGCGATTCTGATTGCCGATGCCACTTTTGAAAAATCTGATCCTCAGGCGGTTGGCAAAATTTTGTCGGCTGGATTAAAAAAACTGGGAGAGTATGATTTGGTTCTTGCCGGAAAACAAGCTATTGATGATGATTCCGCCCAGGTTCCCGCGGCGGTGGCTGGGAATCTTGATCTTCCACAGGTCATGTTTGTCAAAAAGATCGATTCGGCTGAAAATGGGAAAGCCTCTGTTTGGAGAACTACCGAAGAAGGTTATGATGTTGTTGAAGTCACACTTCCGGCTGTTATTTCAGTTGTCAAGGAGATAAATGAGCCAAGATTACCATCGCTTAAGGGCAAAATGATGGCCAAAAAGGCTAAAATTGTTAAATGGAGTGCCGCCGATATAGGTCTTGGTGATGAGGTTGTTGGCGGAAATTCCAACTCAGATATTCTGAAAGTATCCTCTCCTGCCCCGCGTCAGAAGGGTGAAATGATCGAAGGTGAAACTCCGCAGGAAATTGCTGAAAAACTTTATGATAAATTGAAGCAAAATCAGCAGTTATAAACTATACAGATTTTCCATAAAGCCGCCGATAATAATATTGGTGGCTTTTTTTATGTACGCAAACGGATTTGAAAGAAACTGAGAGTATAAGGATATGAGAAAATTAGTCGGTTCTATAATTCTATTGTTGATTTTGATGTTGCCGGGGCAAATTCTGGCTAAGTTTTCATGTCAAACACTCGCCACCGATATTGAAATTCTTTATTTGTATGATGAACCAGCCTTAATCGATTGGCCATTGGTTTATCATCTTGCCGGCGAAAAGGCATGCCGGGTCAATCTTGTTTCTTTGAGATCGGGTCATGAGGACCGGTGCATTATTGAAACCTCAAATAAATACAATATTTATTCATATCAGATTATTTCTAATGAACTATCTGAAATAAATTTTGATTCTGTTTTAACCAGCATAAATAACTGGAGATTACCAGATATTGTTATTCTGGATAGAAATCTTCATAGAAATGTTTCGATGGAATTTGGGCGCTATCTTGTGGCCTTAGAATTTGATATTAATGAAGTTTTTAATATTAAGAAAGTTCTGAAGGGCGTATCAGATGGTGAAGGTAAGATATTTATCAATAACAATCTTTACTTGAGTAATCATTTTGAAGAATTAAATAATCTGGCGGCCGAATTTTCATCAAGTCTTGATGAACTTGATCGTGAGCAGAATTACTCTACATACAACTTAGTTAAAGATAATATTGGCGGCAACAATCTGCCCTCGATCCTTTCTGGAATAGAGAAAAATCGTCTTGGAAAATTAGTTGATAAGCAGATAGAAAACAGAATGGTGGCTTCTTCGATGAAGGCGGCCATGTCTGATTATCGTGATAATATTCTATCTGCCACAAACTTTGATGGCCTTGAGAAAGTAAACGGTGTTTTTGACGCCCTGGAGTCATTGTATCGGCTCAAGCAGGAGTATTATTCTGATATCAGTTCTGATTCGACAACTATAGTGGCAAGATATATTTCTAATCTTTTGAATTCGGTATCATCGAAAATAGTGGAGCTGGCCGGAATCAGTTTTAATTACAGGAGTATGTTACGTGACACTCCGCAAGGTGCGAGAATAAAAATTGTTGAAGAGATCAATAATAATGGTCCTCTAAAAATAATGGTGGGGAAGTTATTACTTAAGCCTAATTGGAACAATAATACATATGATCTGCCATTAGAACGTAAAGATGTTGCACCATATGGACCGCTTGTCCGTGAATATACAATTGATGCCGATATCGAATCGCTTATCTCATTTAAGCCTGATTCAATGCTGGTGATTGGTACAATGAGATATCGGGGACGTAATATTGAATATAGGGCATTTGCCGATGCCTACCTGGAAACACCTTTAAAAGTATCGCTGGTACCAAATTTTTCGATTGTCCAACCGGTTTCGCGGGAAAAATATGTTAGGCTGGTGGAACCAATAAAATTGAGAGCGGTGATTACAAAACCATCTTTTAAATCGGCAACCGCCAATATACAGGTTAAGGCACCTCCGGGAACTATGGCCGGGGCGTATAAAAAAACAATCACGATGCCGGTTGGGACACGCTCATTTGAAATATCAATTCCACTGGTGGCTACAAAAAAATTAACTGCTGGAAGAAAACCGCTGATAATTAATCTTGTTGAGGATAAATATATTATTGCCTCTGACACCGCTTTTATTCGAAGAGCTGATGCTGGTTTTAACAGCAAAGCAAATATAGCTCTTTTATCCGGCCCTGATGGTTTGCTTGAGGATATTCTTGTTAATACCGGCGCTAATTACACGACTATCAGTAATCGTTATCTGGAAACAAGGGAACTGGATCAATTTGATATTATTGCGTTTGGGACCGGATGTTATCAAAATTACCCAACATTAGCGACTGTTCAGGGGAAATTGAAAAAATTTATGGAACGGGGCGGGACGGTTCTGGTTTTTGGTCAACATAAAAACTGGCCGGTCGATCTTCTGCCAGTTTCGATTCTGCCGAATGAGAGGTCTATACCGGGGCATCAATTAACGGTGTCTGGAGAATCGCATCCGGTTTTCAAAAGAACTCGGCCATCGAAAT
>JAAERC010000243.1 GCA_024230695.1 Candidatus Zixiibacteriota bacterium | reverse complement strand
TCCGGCAATACGATAGGTTACCGAAAAATCACCAAGTGAAACGATCTGTACAAACGGCTCGTCAAGCTCGGTATTTTTTGCCGCTTCAAGTAAAAGCTTTTCGATAGTCAGATGTGAAATATCATATCCGAGCGATACTTCGGCTGAAACAATAGTTCCCGATGAGCGGGTTACTCTGACTGGGTTAGTAACAATAAATAGATTTGGCATAGTGATCAAATCACGATCCTCAGTTTGGATCTCAATATGAAAAAGACCCCGTTCTGAAACTCGCCCAAAAAAATTACCCACTTTTATGAAATCACCTGAGCGAAATGATCGGATCGCACGAAGCATCATTCCGGCAAAAGCATTTCCAATAAATGTTGTTGAAGACAGCGCAATAGCGGCACTGAATATAATTCCAATCAGACTTAACAGCTGACCCCGAGCGCTGTCGTTTATTGGCATCGCCAAAATGATCAGCAATAACGCGACAAAGGATAAAATAAGAGTAATAACCTGCCTGCGGAATGGACGTCCCGGTTTATTTTTGTACTGTCTGTTTATTATAAATCTTGCCGCTATGATCGCGAAAACAGATAAAGCGGCAACCAGACTAACAGGTATTATTGAGATTATTTCATTATAAAACGACTGCAATATTTCCATAAATATTTCTCCAGATTATTTATTTCTAATAATTAAAACTTATTAGATGCTTGGGTCAAGATATAAACAAAAAACGGGATAGATGTTATAACACCTACCCCGAAAAATATAATTAAAATTATTATCTAAAATCTTTTTTGGGTGTAATTCCTTTTGCGAGTGTCGCGGCGGCGATTACTTTAATTAGACCACCGGCGATAAATGGCAATGTTCCCAAAGCCAGTATCTCATAAAATGTCGAAGACGAACCTTTTACAAAATTAAGCCAAATTGATAATTGGATCAATCCGGTTCCATGAATCAAAACAAAATTTGCAAACAGCATTAAAAGAAGCATCGGGATAAAATTGCGGGATTTGATGAATCTATCAGACATATACCCAATAAACAGAGCTGCCAAAACAAACCCGAAAATATAACCTCCGGTTGGTCCAAAAAGTACCGCCACTCCGCCGCCAAACCCGGCAAACCATGGCAGACCGACCGCTCCAAGTACAGCATATATTGCCATACTGATTCCACCCCAGTTTTTTCCAAGAAGAACGCCGGCAAGGAGAACAGCAAATGTCTGCCCAGTGATCGGAACCGGAGTAAATGGCAAAGGAATTCTGATTTGAGCCATTAGACCTGTCAGTATCGCCATCCCAAATGCCAATGCAATTTTCTGAGTAGTGGCAAGATTATAGCGCCATTGAAAAGCCGCATACCTTTTTTTGGCAATACTTTCTGTTAGACTGTTTTGCATATTTCATTCTCCAGGTTATTTTAATTTTGCCTAAAATACAGTTTCATTAACAGAAGTCCAGAAAAAAACAGGCATTTCTAATTTTCCTACTCCGTATTATTTCTAAGAACTTTTTTGTAACACAACCAAACATATTTCTCCTTAAAGCCAAGCTTATTATTTAGATCAAGCATTGGTTTATTGCCCGATTGATTTTCTGTTCCAATGGAATCATAATTATTATTTTTGGCATACTCTACCGCTTTGACTTTTAAGCAAGTCGCGATCCCTCGTTTGCGATAAGGTCTCAGAACACCCGTTAAGCCGGTTTCGAGGTTTTTCTCTGCTTTAAATTTATGCAGATTAGAAAGCCCGATATATTTGCCGTTATCAATGGCAATAAAATATGCGTCATGTAATGAATAAGATGCATAAAGAACATCTTTTTCAAATGATGCATAATCTATTGGAGTAAAAGTCTCCTCATCGGGAAGATCAGCGGCAACCTTATTATCCAGCTCAAAAAGTTTTTTGTCACGCTGTGGATCATCCTCCAGCTCCCTCATAGTTTTAATTATCACACCTTCAGAGTTTAGTTTTGCTTCCAGATTTTCATAAGGAGCAAAGTCAAATTTGGCAACTTCAAGATGAGGTTCGGAATATTGTTGAAACTCCTTAAGCCCTCTTGATTGTAAAAACCGGATGGTACCCGGCATATCATCTCTGGCTTCGGTTATCATTGAGATCGGGTCAAACTGTTCCATCGCTTTAATGATTTGATCATACAGCTTTGAACCAATACCTTTGTTTTGATACTCAGGTTTTATTACGACCCAGATCTTGAATTTGTTTGGATGATATTGATAAACATTCTGAGAATATGTTCCGGTACCTATTACCATATCATCATCAACTGCGACCCACCGGCGTTGTTTGCATTTTTTATGTCGATTTTGATCCTGCTCAATATATTCTTCCGCCGTTGTTGCCTTATCAGGAAAGACGGAATTAAATATTGTGGCAATAGCCGGATAATCTGATTTATCAAAATCACGAATTACAAAATTATTTATTTTACTCATTATTTATGCCTTACTTTTCGGTAGCGTTTTCTTGTCTAATTACTTTTTTATAACATATCCAATCATACTGCTTTTTAAAACCAAGTTTATCGTTCAGATCGCGCATTGGTTTATTGGTTGATTGGTTGTCGGTTCCGATTTTGGCGAAATTATGCTTTTTTGCATATTCAATAGCTTTTACTTTTAAACAGGTTGCTATACCACGCCGGCGATATGGACGTCTTACGCCGGTTAAACCAGTATAAAGATCCTTATTCTGCTTAAATTTAAACAGCACGGATACACCAATATAATTACCGTTTTCAAGAGCAATAAAGTATGAATCCGGATTTGTATAGGATGCCTCAAGATTCTCTTTTCGGTAGGTCTCATAATCCAATTTCGTAAAACCATCCTCATCGGGCATATCCGCGGCAATCTCC